>NZ_QTYG01000025.1:0-39323 GCF_003462045.1 Ruminococcus sp. AM31-15AC
TATATTTGTTAAGTTATTTATTTTGTTAATTAAAAACAAAAAACAAATTAGTTTAAGAAAACTATTTTTGGCATAAAGATACACAAAAATACCCGATCGTGAAGAAGATAACACGAATAAAAAAGGTAAAAGCTTAAGTATATATGAAGTAAATTCATGGAGGAGGATATATTTATGACAAGACCGTCACTTGGGATAACGGCAATGGAACTTTTTGCCTGCAATCCTTTCAGGGTGCTCGGCATAGCCGTTGACACTCCTACTGCTGATGTCACGCTCACATACAAAAAGTTGCTTGATATGGCGGCTAAAGGTGACACGGCTGATTATGAAACGCCTTATGATTTTGATTTTCTGCCGCCTTTCTCCCGTTCTGAAAAGGATCTAAAGACGGCTTATGCAAAGATCGCCAGCAACGGATACAGATGCTTCGCATTCTCTGATCCTATATTTTCGGCTTCCCTGAACATTGATGACGTTATGCTCAACCTGAGAGATATTTCATGCTATGACTGTTTCCTCAGATGTTATATGTGGCTCATCACCAATGACAGAGATTTTGAAGAGCCTGAGCTTTGGATACCACTTTGTCAGTACATAGACAAGATGATAATGTCAAGCCCTGAGCAATGGGATAAGTATTTTGACCATCGTTTTCCTCAGGATATGCTTGACAGCTCAATGTCTGCGCTGAGATCTTTCTATGCTACTTTCTGCGATATCATTCTGCTTCCTATCAAGGAAATGGTAAGAGGTTCTATGAAGTGCAGAACCGCAATGGAGATACTTAAGATCGCAAAGGTGGACGTTGACGAGGTATTCCCTGACATTGACATTCCTCAGGCTAACCTGCCTAAGAGGGGCGAGCCTGCGCCGAAGCTCAAGATCGCTGTCAAGGACGGCGAGGAATACTATGATGTTACAACAGGAAAAATGGTAAGCTTTGAGGGCGACGAGGATTCGGCTATCGAGAGCAACGATTTCTCTGCGGCTGCAAGCTCCATTTCTGCTGACGCTATCGTTGGCGAGGACGGTCCTGACAGCGAGCCTATACCTGACGAGCCTGAGGAAAATCCTGAGCTTAAGGTAGTTCCGCCTCCAGCTCCCGTTCAGCCTGAGCCTGCACCAAAGCCAGAGCCTGCACCAGAGCCAGAGCCTATACCAGAGCCACAGCCTGCGCCTGCACCGACGCCTGTAGAGGACATCCAGTCTGCTCCTGTATTCAACACAAAGCCGATGGCTCAGAGCGGTATTCCCGGCGAGATAAACGCACCTATAAGAAAGAGAAAGATCTTTATTCCGGGACACGAGGGCATTTCAGGCTCTGCACCTGCAAGCCAGCCTGTTTCTGCTCCTGTTCCGCCGGTTTCACAGCCTGCACCTGCTCCAACGCCTGTTCAGACAGCACAGCCTGCTCAGCAGACAGTTTCAGCACCTGTGTACAGCCAACCTGCTCCACAGCCTGCGGTGGAAGCTCCGAAGCCTGCGGCTAAAAAGCCATACAAGAAGGCGAACAAGGGACTTACTTCCCTTATCGATACAGTTGACGAGGCGATAAACGACACCTCGGACATAATCCTTACTGACGAGGCTGAGGAAGAGGAAAACCTCTACACTGACACTCTTATCAAGATGCTGAGGGCAAACCGCTCAAACAATCAGCTTATGAAGAGCGTTGACACAAAGCATATTTACGACAATGGTGACAGCCTTGGCAGACCTGAGGAAGCAGAGCTTTCTATGGACGCTATCAACATGAAGAAAATGGACAAGAGTCTGCTCAATTCTTCATATGATAACATCAGCACCAAGGAGACCGATCCTAAGAAGCTTCGTGAGGAAAAATACCGCAACATCAACATCAATGATATGCTCAATCCAACAGTAGGAAGCCAGATGCACAAAGAATACACCCCGGACGCTATCGAGGAATTTGTTAAAGCTAAAAAGCAGGAAAAGTCCGCCATAAAGGGTATTTGGAAGCTTCTTGGCGTTCTGTCGCTTTTGTTGATCATTTATCTTATACTGCTTTACACGGGGCTTATTTGATGACGACATAAAGTGTGGCAGAATATCCGCAACGTGGTGTAACGAAAAAGAATAAGTAAACAAAACATTGAGCAAGCGGAACGTCGCATTTCTGCAAAGCAGAAATTGAGCCGCTCCCCTACAGGGTTTGTGAAACGCACCAAATTGTGCGAATAATGCAGATTGTACAGGCGACAAGACGGGACGTCGAGGGCGCCGTCCCCTACATGATAGTGCAATGCGTATTTTTGTACGGAAATAAACAGTGTTAGAAATTTAGATAACAGATTTATAAGGGGTGGGATTTCCGCCCCTTTTTTGCAATAAGGAGAAATTTTATGAAAGAATACATACTCTCTTTAGATCAGGGAACGACTTCCTCCAGAGCGGTGCTTTTTAACGCAAAGGGTGAAAAGGTTGCGAGCGTACAGAAAGAATATCCGCAGATATTCCCCGGCAACGGCTGGGTGGAGCATGACCCTATGGACATACTGGAAAGTCAGCTCAGTTCTGCTCGTGAGGTCATTGCAAAGGCCGGGATAACAGCGGAGGACGTGGCGGCTATCGGCATCGCTAATCAGCGTGAAACGACGATACTTTGGGACAAGAACACCGGCAAGCCTGTTTATAACGCTATCGTTTGGCAATGCAGGAGGACTTCTGAGGACTGCGCACGAATGGAAAGTCAGGGCTTGCAAAAGTTTTTCAAGGACAAGACGGGACTTCTTATCGACCTTATTTCTCCGCCACAAAGATAAAGTGGATACTTGAAAATGTTGAGGGTGTGATGGAGCGTGCGGAAAAGGGGGAGATACTTTTCGGCACTGTGGATTGCTGGCTCATATGGAATCTGACAGGGGGAAGGGTACACGTTACGGACTACTCCAATGCTTCCAGGACTATGCTTTTCAACATTCACACCCTTGAATGGGACAGGGAGATACTTGGGCTTTTGGGCATACCCAGCTGTATGCTCCCTGAGGTCAAAGAATGTTCGGGTGACTTGGGGGAAACTGAGGAGAACATTTTCGGAAGCAGGATAAAGATCGCAGGCTGTGCAGGAGATCAGCAGGCGGCACTTTTTGGGCAATGCTGTTTCCGTGAGGGCGATGTGAAAAACACCTATGGCACGGGCGGTTTTCTGCTTATGAACACAGGTGAAAAGCCTGTGGAAAGCCGTCATGGATTGCTCACGACCATTGCCTGGGGCATAGGCGGAAAGGTGAATTATGCTCTGGAGGGGTCGGTATTCGTATCGGGTGCGGCGGTAAAATGGCTTCGTGACGAGCTTTGCATAATACGCACAGCGGCAGAAACTGAGGAGCTTGCAAGAAGTGTTGAGGACACGGGCGGTGTATACTTTGTGCCTGCATTCGTGGGGCTTGGTGCACCATACTGGAAACCTGAGGCAAGGGGCATGATAACAGGGCTTACAAGAGGAACAAACAGATGCCACATAGTCAGGGCGACATTGGAAGCTATGTGCTATCAGACCTATGACGTTCTCAGGGCGATGGAGGAGGACGCCGGGGCAATAGGCAGCATAAAGGCTGACGGCGGTGCGGCAAGCAACGATTTTCTTATGGAATTTCAGGCGGATATACTGGGTCATTCGGTCATAAGGCCTTATAACGTGGAATCCACCGCAACAGGTGCGGCATATCTTGCAGGGCTTGGCTGTGGGCTTTGGGGCAGTATGGAAGAGCTTGTTGGCGTTTCGGATAAGTTCAGGGAGTTTATTCCGTCTATGAGCGAGAGCAAACGCAGTGATCTGATAGGTGGTTGGAAGAAAGCGGTTCAAGCGGCTATTGAATAATAAATCAGAAAAAGAATAGAAGAAACCGAGCGAAGCGAGAGATAAAGCGCACGGTCAAGCCCGGCGCCAGAGGGCTTGTGGGGTCAAGGGGCAAAGCCCCTGCGGAGCTTGAGGCAGAGCCTCAATAGGCGTAAGCCTACAAGCGGTGCAGAAAAAGACTTAAAAGCATAACAAAGTAAAAGAAACAACAAAGCGGTGTCGGAGAAAAAATCTCTGCACCGCTTTTTTTCTATCCCATTAAACAAAGTGAATTCCGCAAAGAGCGACAGCGATTTTGCGGCACAACAAACTGTTCCGAAAATAATTTGGCATCAAAGATATAACAAACACAGATTTACACCTCCGAACGGGACGTCGCCTTTCTGCAAAGCAGAAATTGAGCCGCTCCCCTACAGGTATGGTGGGAAAGTTTTACAGTTGGTGAACAGTGTTCGCCCATACACGATTTGTGCGGATATCGCAAGTTTGTGAGGCAAAAAAATCGGGCGACCTTGGGTGGGTCGCCCTTTCTGTTATATGTCTTTCATTTCATTAAGCACCTGGCACATAGGAAAAGCGAACCGCATATAAGATTCACTCCGTGAGGATTCTCGTTTGTTAGCTGACGTGCCATTTCAAGGGCAGGCTTTGGACTTTGCTCTGCCCTGCCGCCTGCGTTGGTTATGATGTCGGCAAGGTCAGAGGCAGTTTCGGCTCTGTCGCTGAAACCGTCAACTGTGTAGAATTTGTCTACATACGGTATAATTTTCTTTACCGCCTCGGTGATGTTTTTATCCCTGCACATTCCCATAACAGCGTAACATGGGCGTTTTTCACAATGCTCCAATACGCCTGCCAAGGCTGACAGACCGTCGGGATTGTGTGCGCCGTCCAGTACAAAAAGCGGCTCACGGCTGAGTATCTGCACTCTGCCTTGGAGCTGGGCTTTTTTGATGCCCTTAAAAATTTTATCCTGGGGAATTTTCAGGGTATCGTTGATAAGGCGTATTCCGCTTATGACGCTCATGGCGTTCAGCACCTGATGTGCGCCGCCCATTGTGACTTCATAGGGCTGTCCTTTGAACTGAAACTTTGAGCCGAAAACGTCACAGCTTATAAGTTTGAGCTGGTTGATGTCGGGGATAACGAGCTGAGAAAGATTTTTCACCGCCTGCTCTCTGACGGTGCGGATAACTTTCATGTCGTTGCCTGCGCTCAAAACGCATGGACAGTGAGGTTTTATAATGCCTGCTTTCTGATAGGCTATCTTCTCCAAGGTGTCACCTAAAATGGCGGTATGGTCGAAATCAACTGAGCCTATAACTGTGAGAATAGGGGTTTTTATAACGTTGGTGCTGTCTAAAAGTCCTCCAAGACCTGTTTCGAGGACGACTATATCGCAGTTTTCCTCGGCAAAATAGAGGAAAGCTATGGCGGTGGTTATTTCAAACTGAGAGAAATTCTCACGGTCGCAGTGCATATCGGTGACGGCTTTCACACGCTTTGCCATTTTCGCAAGGGCAGGCTTTGGGATATCAATGCCGTTTATTTTTATCCTGTCGGTATAGCTTATTATATAAGGCGAGGTGAAAAGACCTGTTTTTAGTCCTGCGCACTGAAAGACCTCGCTGAACATCTGTGCCATTGAGCCTTTGCCGTTGGTGCCGGCGATATGGACGAATTTAAGGCTGTCCTGCGGGTCGCCAAGGTCGGAAAGCAAGGCTTTTATTCTGGATAAGTCTTTCACGGGCTTTCCTGAGTGGGAAAAGCTGTTTATAAATTCAAGCTCGTCTATATCTTTGGTATTTTCTATCAATTCTATCACTACATTTCGTCTATTATTTCTTTAAGCTCTCTTGCGGTGTCTATATTTACACCTGCGGTCTTTGCAAGCTCCTCTACTGTGGCTTTTTTGAGAGCCTCTTTGGTCTTATACTCGGTTATTAGCTTGGCGGCTTTTTTATCGCCTATGCCTTTGACCTTGGTTATCTCAAGTCGGTGGGCATTCTTTTTATGCTTCTGCGCCTGATAGGTTATAGCTACTCTGTGCACCTCGTCCTGAATGGCGGTAACAAGATTGAACGCCGCTCTGCACTTTGCAAGGCTTATTTCTCCGCCCCCTGTGGCGACTGCTCTTGTGCGGTGCTTGGAGTCTTTCACAAGACCGAACAATGGGCAGGTCACACCCATTCGCTCTAAGACAGGCTCAACGGCATTGACGTGGCCGTTTCCACCGTCGAGCAAAATAAGGTCGGGCATAATGGAAAAGCCCTCGTCTGTTTTCTCAAAGTAGTTTCTGAAGCGGCGTTCTATGACCTCCTGCATACAGGCATAGTCGTTTTGCTCTGCAACTGTTTTGATAGAAAACTTTTTATAATACTTCTTGCATGGTCTGCCGTTTTCAAAGACCACCATGCCTGCTACCATATTTGCAGAGGCGAGGTTTGATATATCGTAGCACTCGATATATTTCGGAGTCTTGGGAAGTCCCAATGCTTTGGCAAGCTCCTCAAGGGCGGTTATCTCACGGCTCGTTCTGCCGACTTTTATGGAGAGATACTCGGTGGCATTGCTTTTTGCAAGGGTGGTAAGGCGGAGAAACTGTCCTCTTTTCGGAGTAGAGATATTCACGGCATGGTCATATTTCTGACGGAGGAACTTCTCTATTATCTCGCCGTTTGTGATATCTTCGTCAAGGAGGATATCTTTCGGTATGCTGTCTTTGGAGGAATAATACTGCATGAGAAAATCTTCACGCATTTTTATGCTGTCGTCTTTTTCGCCAAGGAAATAGGAAGCCTTATCAAAAAGTCTGCCACCACGATACATTATAACGCTGGCACAAGCCATTTCGCCATTTTGAGCAATGGCGATTATATCAGTGTCACGAATATCGTCATTAATTATCTTCTGACTTTCAGCGGCTTTTTGTATGGCTTGGATACGGTCACGAAGCTTTGCGGCAAGCTCAAAGTCAAGCTCCTCAGCGGCTTTGTTCATTTCGTCGGTGAGTCTTTCAACTGAATCTGACGAGCCGTTTCGGATATAGTCCACCGCCTGACGGACGATAGAATTATACTCCTCTTTGGAGAATTTTCCCGTACAGACGCCCATACACTGCTTTATGTGCATATTAAGGCAGGGACGCTGTTTTCTGAAATCCTGCGGAAATTTTCGGGTGCAGGTAGGGAGCATAAAGACTTTATTGGCTTCAATAACGGCTTGTTTTACTGCGAACGAACTTGTATAGGGTCCTATATACTCTGCTCCGTCATCATATTTTTGCAATACGGCTTGCAGGCGTGGATAGTCCTCATTTGTGACCCTGATATAGCTATAGCCCTTATCGTCTTTCAGCAGGATATTATACTTTGGGGTATACTGCTTTATAAGAGAACACTCCAGCACCAGAGCTTCAAACTCAGAGTCAGTGACGATAAAGTCATAGTCATAGACGTGGGACACCATTTTCCACACCTTTGGCAGGTGATCCTGTCCCTTTCTGAAATAAGATGTCACACGGTTGCGGAGATTTTTCGCCTTGCCGATATAGATTATCTTTTTCATTTTGTCTTTCATTATATAACAGCCCGGTGAGGTGGTGAGCTTTGAAGTTTTATCACGCAGAAATGGCAGGCGTGGGTTGTCTTCATCTGTAATATACATAAATTCTCCTAACTTAAACTAAAAGCAAAGGCAATACGAGTTGTCCGTATTGCCTTGCTGTTATCTCTTACCAATACATAAATACAGGAGTACCCATATCTATTTTTTCATAAACGTATTTTGCTTTATCTAAAGGCATATTTATACAGCCGTGTGAGCCCCATGTGCTTGACTTATAACGCTCACCGCCAAAGTTGCCGTTCTGCCATGATGCGTCGTGAAGTCCTATGCCGATAGTGGAAACGTTGTTCCAATAGTCAACATAGGAAGCATAAGACTGTCCGTCTGCTGATCCTCTGAGGGTCTTGCCCTTTTCCTTATACCAAAGCTTATAAACACCGCCAGGGGTATTTCTTGACTTGCTTGGATAGCCTGAAACTATATCAGACTCCATTGTGAGCTTGCCGTCTTTATAATACCACAAATGCTGTGCGGTGAGGTCTACCTCGATATAAGTGTTGCCGTAATCCTTATCGGCTGTACGCCAATCTTTATTGCAGGTATACTCATAGGCTGAGTCAGGGTTTACATAGTAGACAGGCTCTGTTTCGGCAGACTCTCCCTTTTCAACAAGGTCCACGATAAGGTCGCAGGTCTTTTGCTGGTCTATCCACCAGCCGTAACAGCCCTGACCCTCGGAGATAGTTATAGTTCCACGCTTTGTGGTCTTGAACTCTCTGTCCTTGCCAAAGGTATCATACTTATCTGCAAGGTCTTCAACATATGCCATTGCCTTATCTTCATCAACTGTATAGCCAGCTTCGGCGTTATCCTCGTCAAAGGTTATCCAATCCATGATAGTATCACCTGTGAGGGTTTCGGTGGTGTAGATAAAATCGAATGTTATCTCGATATCGTTAAGGTTATTGAGCTTCTTGCAGGTCTCTTCAAGCATATCCGCTGTTATGGCAGGCTTTTTATAGCAATCTGCCTTTGAGATATCAACGTCAAAGCTGCCGTCGTCAATCTGGTTTTCCACATAGGAATAAAGCTCGTCTATCTTATCCTCCTCCACAGCGTCGCCCGTGGTTTCTTTTACCACAACATAGCTGTTGTCGTCGCCTTTTTTGATATAGGCGTCTTCAGGATCTTTTGTGCTTTGAGAGTCAAGCACCTTTCTTTTCAGCACCTTTTCAAGCTTAGCCTTATCATACTTGAACTTAGATTCAAAAGTGAAATCCGTACGCTTCATGGCAGAAGAGAACCATGAATAGTGGTTTTGCTGAGTATAATACTGTGTGATAAGGTTTTGAGTATTATCGTTATAGCCTATTTCAGACAGTTTTATGGAAAATGTTGTGCCGTCTTTCTTTGTAACGGTGATGGCTTTTGGGATAACAGCCTGCTCGCTTACGAGCTTATAGGCTTCCGCCTTGGTCTTTCCGCTGACCTCGATGCCGTTTATATATGTATTTCCAAGAAATCTATCCTTATACGAATTCATGCCCCACAGATAGAAGCCACCTGCGGCGACTATCATAACACCAACAACTGAGCATATTGCTATTGCGACAGTCTTTCCTGACGAGGACTTCTTTTTCTTCTTTTTTCTATTCTTTGAGCCGCTCTTTGAAGTCTGCTTTGATGCAGGCTTTGCATTTTTACTGCTTGTTTCAGTTGTTTTGGGCTTTTTAGGCTTGATAGTTTCCTCGCCAAAGTCTGAAACTCCTCTTACGGGAGTGATAGGCTCGTCAAAGCCGCCGTCCTGCATTGCCATATTTTTAGCGATCATTCTTGCCATATCCTCATGGCTCATAGGGCGGTTCTGCGCCTGCGGCTTTGCGGCTTCATCGCTGTCGAGGGTAAGACCTTTCATATCAAGATCTATACCAAGCTCATTATCCTTTCTTTCTCTATCGTTCATAATATTACCTTTCCTTATATGTCCTTATTATAATATACTCGTTTCACATTTATTTTACCCTATTATACAACACTATCACCTTTTTTTCAAGGAGTATTTCCTACAATATAAAGACAATTTTATGACGATTTCTCAACAGTTTTCATACAGTTGTATAAAAATGCAGTTTTCAAAATGTTATCCTGCATATTTTTCCTGTGACAAGGAATTTTTTTTGCAAAACCTCTTGAAAAAGATCACAATAAGTATTATAATATATGTGGTAAAGGTTCGCTTGGCGAGCCGATCATTAATTTAAGAAAGAAGGATCCGTATGTTAGATATCAAGATCGAACGTACCACTACTCCAAAGGAAAAACCGGCTGACGAAACAAAGCTCGGTTTCG
Source organism: Ruminococcus sp. AM31-15AC (assembly GCF_003462045.1). Taxonomy (NCBI): domain Bacteria; kingdom Bacillati; phylum Bacillota; class Clostridia; order Eubacteriales; family Oscillospiraceae; genus Ruminococcus; species Ruminococcus sp. AM31-15AC. The sequence continues at coordinate 9,740 of NZ_QTYG01000025.1, forward strand.
GTCACATTTTTACTGACCATATGTTTGTTATGAATTATGACGCAGGTCAGGGTTGGCATGACGCTAGGATCGTGCCTTACGGCGACCTTTCACTCTCCCCTGCTGCTATGTGCCTGCACTACGGTCAGGAGATATTCGAGGGTCTTAAGGCTTATCGTACTGCTGACGGCTCTGTTCAGCTTTTCAGACCTCAGGAGAACTTCAAGAGAATGAACAACTCTGCTGAGAGAATGGTAATTCCTAAGATAAACGAAGAGGATATGCTCTACGCTCTGAAAACTCTTGTAAAAATGGAGCAGGACTGGGTTCCTCACACAGAGGGCGCTTCCCTTTACATCAGACCATTTATCATTGCAGTTGACCCATATGTAGGTGTTAAGCCTGCTGACCACTATCTGTTCATCATTATTCTTTCACCTTCAGGCGCTTACTATTCAACCGGTCTTAACCCTGTTAAGATCTATGTTGAGAACAAGTATGTAAGAGCTGTAAGAGGCGGTACAGGCTTTGCTAAGACAGCCGCTAACTACGCTATCTCACTTGCAGGTCAGGAAGAAGCTCACGAGCAGGATTACGAGCAGGTACTTTGGCTTGATGGTGTTGAGAGAAAGTATGTTGAGGAAGTTGGCTCAATGAACATCTTCTTCGTTATTGACGGCGAAGTTGTTACACCACAGCTTCTTGGCTCTGTTCTCCCCGGTATCACAAGAAAGTCTGCTATCGAGATATGCAAGAGCAAGGGCTACAAGGTAAGCGAGAGAAAGATCTCTATCGAGGAGATCGCTGAGGCTTACGACAACGGCAAGCTTGACGAGGTATTCGGCACAGGTACTGCTGCTGTTATCTCACCTGTTGGTCATCTTAAGTGGGGCGACAAGGTAATGGAGATAAACAACAACAAGATCGGCCCTGTTTCACAGATGCTTTATGATACAATGACAGGCATTCAGTGGGGCAAGATACCTGACGAGTTCGGCTGGATCGTTAAAATCGACTAATATCGTGAATAATCAATGCGGTCTATGCTTCGGTATAGACCGCATTTTTCATAGGAGTGATAAAAATGGAGCTGCAGCAGATAATAGACAAGTCACACAGGATAGTATTTTTCGGAGGAGCAGGGGTATCAACAGAGAGCGGCATACCTGATTTTCGGTCGGTGGACGGACTTTACAATCAGAAATATGATTATCCCCCTGAGCAGATACTCAGCCACACGTTTTTTATGCGGCACACAAAGGCATTTTATGATTTTTACCGTGACAAAATGCTTTGTCTGACGGCAAAGCCTAACAAGGCGCATTACAAGCTGGCGGAAATGGAGAGAGCAGGCATACTTTCTTCTGTTATTACGCAGAACATTGACGGACTTCACACGGCGGCAGGAAGCAAAAAGGTGCTGGAGCTTCACGGAAGTGTACACCGCAACTACTGCATGGACTGCGGAAAATTCTACACTGCGGAGGATATTTTAAACAGCACAGGCATTCCGAAATGCACCTGCGGCGGAATAATCAAGCCTGATGTTGTGCTTTATGAGGAGGGACTTGATGATAAAACTGTGACGGAGGCGGTGAGAGAGATATCTCAGTGCGACACGCTTATTATTGCAGGCACTTCTCTGACAGTTTATCCTGCGGCTGGAATGGTGAGATATTTTCAGGGGGATAATCTTGTGCTCATAAATCGGGACAAGACTTCCATGGACGGCTCCTGCGACCTTGTTATCCATGACAAGGTAGGGGAAACGTTGGATAAGATAGTGATAAAGTAAAGATAAACAACGCAAATTGTAGGGGACGGCGCCCTCGACGTCCCGCTTATTTGGGAATTTTGCAACAGACAACGGGCGACCCAAGGTCGCCCCTACCATTGGTGGGGGTGATATGCGGTCGCCCGTGTTTTTATGCTATTTTATTCGTCCATATGCTGTGCGGTATAAAGCTTGTAATATTCGCCTTTCTTTGCGATAAGCTGGTCATGAGTGCCGCACTCGGCAATGCCTTTGTTGTCGATATACATTATCTTATCGCAGTTTTTGATAGTGGAAAGTCTATGTGCGATAATAAATGAAGTTCTGCCAACAAGAAGTCTTTGAAGTCCCTGCTGAAGGAGCTTTTCTGTTCGTGCGTCTATTGATGAAGTTGCTTCGTCAAGGACAAGTATTTTCGGGTCTGAGAGGAGCGTTCTTGCAAAGGAGATAAGCTGTTTCTGTCCGCCTGAAAGCTTTGAGCCACGCTCGTTGACCTCGGTCATATAGCCGTCTTTCATTTCGCTTATGAACTCGTCTGCGCAGACTATCTTTGCGGCTTCTCTTATTTCTTCTTCCGTTGCGTCAAGTCTGCCGTAGCGGATATTATCGTAAATAGTGCCGCTGAAAATAAAGCTGTCCTGAAGCATTATGCCCATTTGTGAGCGGAGGGAATGCAAGGTCGCCTGACTTATATCCTTGCCGTCTATGGTTATTATACCGCTGTCCAGGTCATAAAATCTTGACAGGAGAGAAACTACTGTAGATTTTCCTGCGCCTGTTGGTCCGACGAGGGCAACGCTTTCGCCCGGCTTAACGTCAAAGGAGATATGCTCCAAAACTGTTTTGCCCTGCTCATAGCTGAATGTAACGTCATCAAATTTTACCTCGCCTGTGATATCACCGATATCCTGAGCGTTCGGCTTGTCTGCGATAGTGGCAGGCTCGTCAAGGGTCTCAAAGATACGCTCAAGGTAGGCGATATTGTTGATGAAGTTATTGAAGATGTTTGACAGGTTCATGATAGGCTGCCAGAAGCTTGAAGCATAGCTTGTCATGGCAACGATAGTTCCAAGGCTCACTGCCGCAGGGGTCAGCACCAGCAGACCCACCACAAATATTGCGGCTCTCACAAGGGTAGAAACGTTGTCGGTAGCAGGCCAAACAAGGTGAGAATATTTCACGGCGTTTATCCAGCTTTTACGATATTTCTCGGAAAGTCTGTCGAATATCTGGGCGTTTTCTTCCTCACGGGTGAATATCTGGGTCACTCTTGCGCCTGTGATGTTTTCCTGCAAATAGGCGTTAAGGTTTGAGGATTTGTTTGAAACGTCCTGCCATGCTTTACGCTGTCTTTTCTTTATCATCATCATTATGACTGCAAATATCGGCAGACCTGAAAGCACCACCAATGACAGCTTCACGTTCACAAAGAACATGAATATCATGATGAAAAGCATATTAAGACACTCGAGTATAACATTTATGATACCGTTTGAGAGCATATCCGACACAGAGTTTACATAGTTTACAACTCTTATAAGAATTTTGCCGTGTGGGCGGTTATCGTAATACTCAAATGGAAGTTCCTGCAAATGCTTGAAAAGGTCGGTACGGATATCGAAGATTATATCCTGACCAACAACTGTCATTATCCTTGAACGGATAGTGGAGAATGTTATTGACACGGCTATGGTGCCGACAAATGCGAGGGTGAGCAGGACGAGCTGTCCCATATTTTTCTGCGGTATGGTATTATCAAGAGCGTACTGTGTGATGAGCGGTCCGAGAAGTCCTGATATTGCGGCGAACACGCTCAGCACAAGGGCGGTTATCATTTTGCCCTTATATTTTTTGATATACACAAAGGAGCGTTTCAGGTGGGCGAAGTCGAATGGGGTCTCAAGGACTTCGTCAACGTCATAACGGTTTCTTGCCATTCAGACCGCCTCCTTTCCGAAGCCATCGTTCTGCAGCTTGAACACCTCGTAATAGTATCCCTTTTTGGCGATAAGCTCATCATGAGTACCCATTTCGGTTATCTTGCCGTCATCGAGGATTATTATCATATCGGCGTCTTTGGTGGAGGAGATACGCTGGGCTATTATTATCTTTGTGCATGGAAAATCGAGGTTTCTAAGGCTGTCCTGAATATACTTTTCTGTTTCCATATCCACGGCGGAGGTGGTATCGTCAAGGATAAGAATGGCAGGCTTTATGGCTAAGGCTCTTGCAAGGGAAAGTCTTTGCTTTTGTCCGCCTGAAAGACCTACGCCACGCTCGCCCACGATAGTTTCATAGCCGTCAGGCATTTTCTCTACAAACTCGCTTGCCGCCGCAAGCTTTGCATAGTGATTAACGTCCTCTTCGGACATATCAGAGTCGCCGTATGCGATATTGCCGTCTATGGTATCAGAGAAAAGCAGGACGTCCTGCGTTGCCATACCTATTTGTGAGCGGAGCTGTGAGAGCTTACGCTTTCTTACATTCACACCGTCCACAAGGACTTCTCCTGAGTTGGTATCATAAAATCTTGGTATGAGATTTATAAGCGAGGTCTTGCCTGAACCTGTTTCGCCCATTATGGCAACTGTCTGACCTGCTTTTATTTTGAAATTCACGTCGTCAAGGACTATATGCTTGCCAAACTTAAAGGTAACGTCCTTGAACTCGACATCTCCGTGAAGCCTTTCTGTCTGGTCAACTGCGTCTTCACGGTCGGTGATGATAGGTCTTGCATAGTATATCTCGATGACCTTCATTGCGGAAGCCATGAACCTTTGCATATCGTTCACATAGATACCAAGGTTTCTGACAGGGTTTGCGATGCCCCAGATAAGTCCTGAGATAGCAACATACTCGCCCATTGTTATTTCCCCTTTTATAAGGAAAAATCCACCGCCAAGGAGCATTATAACTGACAAGGCGTTTGCGAAAGCTTCCATATAAGGAAAAAATTTAAGCCACAGCAGTGACGCTTTTTTGTTGGCGTCAGAATACTCTTTATTGGCTTTTTGGAACTTTTCTATCTCATAGTCCTCACGGGCGAAGGCTTTTACAACTCTGTTGCCTGAGATGTTCTCCTGAGCGTCTGTATTCATTTTAGACAGCTTCTCACGAGGTCAACGTAAACCGGCTTTGCCTTTTTATCAAGAAGCACCACCACGCCGAATATAAACGGTGTAACAGCCAGCAGAAGAAGTGCCATTTTCCAGCTTACCATAAAAAAATAAACTGATGAGGCTATAAACAGCGAACATGATTCAAGCATACCTTTAAAAACGAATGCCACTGCATGGCGCACCATATCAAGGTCGCCTGTGAGCCTTGTCATAAGGTCGCCTGTGCGGTTGCGGTCATAAAACTCCATATCCTGATTTTCGATACGTCTGAAAAGGTGTGTTCTTATTCTGTATATCATGCCCTGAGATGATAATTCATAGGTCATGTTGCAGGTGTACTGACAGATAGTTCTAAGCAGGGTAAAGCCCACCATGCCTGCAAGCAGCAGCCAGAACAGCTTTCTTTCATGCTCAAGGTTGAAAAGTGCGTCCTTGCTTGAAAGAAACTTATCCACAAGCTCTTTGCTGAAATAAGGTGTGGTAAGATACAAGGCGTTGCATACGATAGACAGCACAAGGGCTGTTACATAGAATTTTCGGTAGCCTTTCAGATTGTGCCATATCCATTGAAGCTGGAACATATTCTTTCACTCTCCTTTTATTCTTCTAAACTTCATGCTTTCATAGGCACATATATAAAAATATGAAACCCATACTCTTTTTAAACTATGGGATATTATAAGCCCTTTTGAAAGTAAAGTCAAGGGGGTAAAAGCATTTAGTTTACATAAAGCAAGCTAAAAAATCAACGAAAACACGAAGCTTTTGTTGTGCTTTTTCACAAACTATGAATATGTTGTTATCTAATGATAGTCATATTTAGAAGAAAACGTTTTCTTTGACTATTATATTATATTAAACTAAGGTTTCGCACAATAAAATAACCGCCCTGAAATAACAGAGCGGTTAGAGGATATTTTGGTATGCAATAATATGTGAGCGAAAAAGTCACCCTTACGGGTTTATTTAATCCTGAAAAACGTCGGTGAAGTAGCCTGCGTTGGAGATAGGTTCATTGCCGCCTGCAAGGTGCTTTGTACAGCCCATGACGTGGCATCTGAAAAAGCCATAGTCGCCCTCACGCTCCTCACAGCCGAGGACCGTCACAGAGGTAGGCTGCATATTGAAGCCGTGCCACATATTCATGGTGGAGATGCCAAGAATATGTCCTATTATCACCATTGATACGGCGAAGTGACAGAAGAACACAAGGGTTTCGTCGCTGTGCTTTTCAATGCGAAACATACCGTTCTCGTGGATATAACCATGGTCGGCAAGGAGCTTATCAATGCCCTCATGCACCCATTTAAGCTGTTCTTCAACATTGCCTGTTTGCATATAATCGGACTTGAACCAATTATTGCGGTCATAGTATATCTCTTTATCCGCCCACTCAGTGGGGTACATATCCCATGGGATACGATGTCCTCCGTCAGAGGTGGGTATTATGCCGTTAAATTCTCTCAGCCATGGGAGAGTTTCCGCTGTATCCCCACGAAGCTTCAGAGAATATTCCGCTGTGAGCTGCGCTCTGCCGAGGGGAGAAACATAGAACTTTGAAACGTCCCAATTCTTTACACGCTGTGCAAGAAGCTCTGCTTCACGCTTGCCCTTTTCTGTAAGGGTATCATGAACGTAATCGGGATCGCCGTGTCTGATAAAAATAAGCCGCATAAAAATACCTCCTAGTTAGTCTGCCATTGGTTTTATCTCGGCGTTATATGCTCTTCTCAGGAAGAACAGCGACGCCAATATGGAGAATACCTCGGCTATCGGGAACGCCCACCAGATAGCGTCAAGCTTGCCTGTAAGGGAAAGAAGATACGCCACAGGAAGAAGCACAACAAGCTGTCTTGTAAATGAAACGAGCATAGAGGAAAGTCCCTTGCCGAGAGCCTGCAATGATGAGATTATGATTATATCAAAGCCTGCGAAGAAGAAGTGTGTGCTGATTATACGCAGGGCTGTTACGCCTATGCTTAGCATATTATCGCTTGCGTCAAAGAGTTTCAGAAGCTGTACAGGGAAAATCTGCATTATGATAGTTCCGACTATCATGATAGACACAGAATATATCATGGCATATTTTATTGCACCTGTGATACGCTTTTTCTTTCTTGCGCCATAGTTATAGGCAACGATAGGGATAAGACCATTATTAAGTCCGAAAACAGGCATGAAAACAAAGCTCTGAAGCTTGAAATACACACCAAAAACTGCGGCGGCGGTGTTTGAGAAGCCGATAAGTATTTTATTCATACCGTATGTCATGATAGAAGAGATAGACTGCATTATGATGGACGGCAGACCGACAGCGTAGATCTTCTTGATTATTTTCGCCTGCGGTCTATACTTCACAAGGTTTATGGTTATCTCTTTGTTGAACTTCATATTGAAGAAAAGTCCGAAAGCTGCAGCGGTGAACTGACCGATACAGGTAGCCACAGCCGCACCTGTTACGCCCCACTTAGGGAAGAAGCCCACGCCAAAGATAAAGCAAGGGTCGAGGATAATATTTATCACCGCGCCTATTCCCTGAGTATACATTGAATAGATAGTTTTACCTGTTGCCTGCAAGAGTTTTTCCATGGTCATCTGACAGAAAAGACCGATACTTAGCAGGGTGATGACGGTTAGGTACTGGTCGCCATATTCGATAATTATTTTGTTTGAGGTTTGTGAGTGATAGAAGATCCCGGTGAAAAATGCACCGAAAACCACGAAGATAGCGAAGTTCACAAGGCAGAGGAAAATGCCGTTATTGGCGGCGCTGTTAGCCTGCTTGAAATTCTTCTCACCAAGTGATTTTGACAGCAGTGCGTTGATACCGACACCAGTGCCTGCACCGAGGGCTATCATAAGATTTTGCACAGGGAAAGCCAGTGACACGGCAGTGAGTGCGTCCTCGCTTATTTTGGCAACGAATATGCTGTCGACGATATTATAGAGCGCCTGCACGAGCATGGATATCATGATCGGCAGGGACATTTTGAACAGCAGATCGCCTATGGGCTGCGTTCCCATTTTATTTTCTCTTACTTCTTCCATTTTACGATTCCCACCTTAGAGTTACTTTTTCTTAGAATATATACTTTAACCTTTTTATTATAGCATTTTTATACGAAATGTGTATGAATTATTTGTTAAATCAGCACAAATCGGGTGGTGTCCTCTATGATTCAGAATTTATGCAAGTTCTGAGCACGGGCGAACGATGTTCGCCCCTACCGATGTTTGTGGGGTTATCAAGGGTTGTGAGATAAACAATAATGCGAAATGTCAAGGGGGGTGGGCTGTCGAGGGCGCCAGCCCCTACAGATTGTTAGGGGAAGTTCGTTGTGCCGCAAAATCGCTACGCTCTTTGCGGATTTACATTTGCTCAGGGCGAGGGTGGGCGGTGCAGATTTTGTACTCCGATATGGGGTTTGTTTGATATATGGCTCTCATGTGCTTTTTACACTTTAATCTGCACCTTGTCGGCTTACGCCGAATGAGGCTCTGCCTCAAACTCCGCTCAGGGCTTTGCCCTAAGAACCCACAAGGGACTCTGTCCCTTGACCCTGCAAGCCCTCTAACGCCGGGCTTGAGCCTGCGTTTTATCTCTCGCTACGCTCGGTGCTGTTTTTTACTTTATGCTTGTTCTTTTCTTTGGTCAGCTTTGCTCATTCCTCATTCCTCACTCCTCACTCCTCATTCCTCACTCCTCACTTTACTCGCTTTACCGCTTGACGAAACCACTGTAAAGTAGTATAATATAAGAAATGCTGCTTATGCAAATTCTTTTACGGAGGTCCTTTATATGGAGAAAAAACCGTTTTATATCACTACCCCGATATATTACCCTTCCGGTAATCCTCATATCGGTCACTGCTACACCACTGTTGCCTGCGATTCTATTGCAAGATACAGACGTATGCAGGGCTATGATGTCATGTTCCTCACAGGCACTGACGAGCATGGTCTGAAAATCGAACAGAAGGCTGCTGAAAAGGGTGTTACACCTAAGGAATATGTTGATGAGATAGTCAAGACTTTCAAAAAGCTTTGGAGCTACATGAACATCAGCTATGACAGATACATCAGAACTACTGACGATTATCACATTGAAACTGTTCAGAAGATCTTCAAGGCTCTTTATGACAAGGGCTACATTTACAAGGGCGAATACAAGGGCAAATACTGCACACCTTGCGAGAGCTTCTGGACTGAGTCACAGCTTGATGAAAACGGCTGCTGCCCTGAGTGTCACAGAGAGGTAACAGAGGCTAAGGAGGAGCTTACTTCTTCAAGATGTCGCCATTTGCTGAGAGGATAGAGAAGCTTCTCACTGAGACAGATTATCTCCAGCCAAAGACAAGAGCCACCGAGCTTGTAAACAATTTTATCAAGCCCGGTCTTGAGGATCTTTGTGTATCAAGGACCACTTTCAAGTGGGGTATTCCTGTTACATTTGATGACAAGCACGTTGTTTACGTTTGGATAGACGCACTTTCTAACTATATTTCTGCACTTGGTTTCTGGAACGAGCAGTATCATGATTTTGACAAGTTCTGGCCTGCTGACGTTCACATGGTCGCAAAGGATATCATGAGATTCCACGCTATCATTTGGCCTGCAATGCTTATGGCACTTGATCTTCCACTGCCTAAGCACCTTGCTGTACATGGCTGGATAACATTCAACGGACAGAAGATGTCCAAGTCTTTGGGCAACGTTGTTGACCCGTTCATTCTTGGCGAGAGATATGGTGCTGACGCTATCAGATACCACATTCTCCGTGAAATGGCTTTGGGTGCAGACAGCTCATTCTCAAACGAGATAATGATAAACAGAATAAACTCTGACCTTGCAAATGGTCTTGGCAATCTTGTTTCAAGAACTGTAGCTATGGCTGACAAATATTTTGGCGGCACGCTTCCTGCTGACAGAGAGGCCGGCGATTTTGACGCTGAGCTTATGGCTGAGGCTAAGGGACTTGTTGCAAAGGTAGACGAGTTCATGGACAAGACTCAGATAAACAATGCTTTGGCTGAGATATTCAAGGTAGTATCCAGGGCTAACAAGTACATTGACGAGACAGCTCCATGGGTACTTGGCAAGGACGAGAGCAAAAAGGCAAGACTTGCGACAGTTCTTTACAATCTGCTTGAAACTATCAGGATAGTATCAACGCTTCTCAGCAACTTTATGCCTACAACAATGCCAAAGGTATGGGAGCAGATAGGTGCGGCTGAGAGCGACATCACATACGAGAACGCTGGCAAGTTTGGTGTACTTCCTGCTGACGTTACAGTTCACAGGGGTGAGATAATCTTCCCAAGAATTGACGTTGACAAGGAGATAGAGGAGCTTAACAAGATAATAGGCAGCAATGCAGAGCCTGAGGAAAAGGCTGACGATGGATTTGAGCCTGCGCCTATAGCTGACGAGATAACCATAGATGATTTTGCAAAGGTAGATCTGAGAGTTGCTCTTGTTAAGGACTGCGAGAAGGTAAAGAAGTCCAAGAAGCTTCTTTGCTTACAGCTTGACGATGGTTTTGGCGGCAGGCAGGTAGTATCAGGCATTGCGGCATGGTACAAGCCTGAAGATCTTATTGGCAAGAAGGTAGTTATTGTAGCCAATCTGAAGCCTGTGAAGCTTTGCGGAGTTGAGTCAAACGGCATGATATGTGCGGCTGACACACCTGACGGTGCGGCAAGCGTTATTTTCCCGGATCAGGACTTGCCATGCGGAGCTAAGCTTAGATAAAAAAATTTATAAAAAACAAGGAGCGGATCTCCGCTCCTTATATGCGTCTGTAGCTCAGTTGGATAGAGCGCAAGACTCCGACTCTTGAGGTCGCAGGTTCGATTCCTGTCAGGCGCACCAGCACTCGCCGTGGCGGGCATTTTACGCTCAACTTTCTTTTAAATCTTACTATTACGCCGCTAGGTGTAGTTAATTGTTATTTTTACTTTGTAGGTGCTTGCACCTGCACCAAATCCGCTATCATTTATGGTAGCGGTTTTTTTTATTTCCGCCCATATGCGTAATATGCTGGGAGAGTTATATGTTCGCCGTGGCGGGCGATTTACGCCCAACTTCCTTTTAAATCTTACGACTACGCCGCTTGGTGTAGTTGAGTTGTTATTTTTACTTTGTAGGTGCTTGCACCTGCACCAAATCCGCTATCATTTATGGCAGCGGATTTTTTATTTCCGCCCATAGGCGTGATATGCTGGGAAAGTTATATGTTCGCCGTGGCGGGCATTTAAACCTTACCTTGTATAAGGCGTTTTATTAATTGCATATTTCATTAAGGCACTTTGTCACTCGCCTGCGCAGTTCTTCTCCTCCAAAGGGAAAGCCGAACTCTGCGGCGGAGCTTCCCCACTCAGGTGGGTGCTTCTTTGAGCCGTCAAAATAGCGGCTTTTCACCACGCCACGATAGCGTTTTGGCATTTTTGCCGCAAGCTCCTCACATTCTCTCAAGCGAAGCTGCACCTTTGCAAGGTCAAGCCACAAGTCAGTAAGTTTTTTCCCTCTGTGGGCTACCCTGCCGCAATGCTCCCCCACTGCGGCAAGCTGTGAGGACATTTCGCAGATATCTTCTTTAAGCTTCCACTCCTGCCACCTTAGTTTGCGATACTGTGAAAGCTTTCGCAGTGCGGCTGTATTAACTCTGCTTCCACCGCTTCTGAAATTATATCGACTCGCTGAGGGTGCAAGCCTTTTTATGGAATTTACCTCTACGGAATAATCTATATTATCGTACATTTTTCTCCTTTCGCCTTTTTGTACAGACATTTGGACAGTTAGTATGATATACTGTAAATAAAATAAAGCAATGACATTTCAGATAACCGTTTTCTGTATATCTCTCGGGGCGGAGATGTCAAAAAGGGGGGCGGTTTATCCTCTTGACTTTTACAGAGAAATGTATTATAATTATATCAAAGCCAGATTTTATGCAGATATCTGTACTAACGATACATACAGTATACTACAGGCTTCTGCAAAAGTCAATAGGTATTAGCGAATTTGATACAGACTTCTGTATTTTTGTGAAATGATCACAATTGGAGGAAGAAAATATGACCGAAATGTACAAAAGGATAAAAGAGCTATGCGAGGAGAACCATATGACGGTATCGCAGATGTGCAAGGAGCTGTCTATAACGAGGAGCTGTTTATCTGAGCTGAGCAAAGGCAGGACGGAACGACTTTCCGCAGAGAATTCTACAAAGATAGCGAACAGATTTGGAGTGAGCGTACAATATCTTATATCTGGCAGGGAAGAAGATTTTGACACGAAACTGAAATATGCATTATTCAACGGCACGCTTGGAGTGACGGACGAAATGTTTGACGAGGTCAAGCAGTATGCAGAAATGGTCATGCTCAGAGAGGAAGCAAAGCGCAGAAAGGCTGGTGAAAAGTGAGAGATGACGAACATACAGGAATTGTATGATATTTGCAGTAGAGAGAACATAACTATAGATTTTATTGATTGTCCAAAGTGTGGGGCGATATCGCTTTTTGGCGCAGGTGGCTGTGCGATCGGCATAGACAGCCAGACGCCTGCAAGGCTTTTGAAGGAGCGCACTGCTCACGAGATAGGTCACTGCGTAAAGGGTGCGTTTTACAACAGATACGCCACGGCAGACAACATCTCACAGCATGAATACCGAGCAGACAAATGGGCGATAGAAAATCTTATACCGAAAAGCGAGCTTATCAAAGCCATAAAGAAAAATCTGGACAGTATTTATCTGCTTGCGCAGCATTTTGATGTGAGCGAGGATTTTATGATAAAGGCTTGCAGGTATTATGGGGTTTATTTTGGGTAGAAAAATACCGCCGAGGGAGTTAACGCTCTCGGCGGTATGCCTTTTTTGTTATCTTAATAAAAGACAAGCTATTCCATAGATTTTTACCATTTGCACAAAGGCAGGCTATTCTGATTGGCTATTTTATATATTTTCAGACAAAAAAAGAACCGCTCAAATGAGCGGTTCTGAAAATTCAAATCACGATTACCAGCTTGTAACCTTTGAACCAAAATCATGATTAGCCTTATCTGGATCCTTGCAAGGATCAGGATACTGACCAAGAACACCACTAGTTGGTGTCGGAACGTCAGACCACTGAGCATACTCAACGTTACCTGAAGTACCGATAGAATATACGCACCAACCAGCACCGTCGCCATTGTCCTTAAGAGCCTCGTATACAGCCTTACCAAGCTTATCCGCTGTGGTTGTACCAGTAAGAGCACCAAGAGTTGTCTTGATATTTACAGCAGCTGTCTGACCGTCGCCAGAACCAACTGTTTCACCGTTTACGAGCAAATCAGCAGCCTCGTTGTTTACAGTTGTGAAAACGAGCTTAGCGTTTGAGTTAGCTGTCTTGAGCTTTGACTTCTTTACATAGTTCATCATTGTAGGAACGAGGATAGCTGCAAGGATACCGATGATAGCGATAACAACTACGAGCTCTACAAGGGTGAAACCTTTTCTGTTAGATTTCTTCATAGAAAATCCCTCCATAATAAATTAAATAAATTTGTTTATAAAAGTGCCGCAAGCCGATTTAAGCAGCTACTTTCCAATAATTAAGCGGCTTTCGGAGTTCTTTGCGTTCTCCTTATCACCATGATTAAAGTATACATCATCTTGTCCAAAATGTCAATAGTTTTTCTGTTTTTTTCTCAACTTTGTTCAACTTGACGAAAAACTAATTTTCAATCGGTCATTTTGACGATTGGTAACACTATGTTGACATTCTCACAAGAAATTCTGTCACACACTTTGTCACACACCGTTTTATGATGTATTACCTTACATCGTTCTTAATTATATCTTAAAACAAATAAATTGTCAAGACTTATTTAACAGTTTCGTTATTTTTGTGTACTCTGTACACTTCTCATTCATTTTTTGAATACAATTTGCACTATTTGTTTCGCGTATTTAACTATTTGTATAATTCCTTCATCTTATTATACAGATTTTCAGAAGCGTTTTCTATCTCCGCCCTGCCATAATAGAGCGACTCGGAGGTGCTTATAAAAAGGTCAAGTACCCCCTGATCTTCGAGCTTCGGGGACATTATTTCAAGCTCCTCTGAGTTTGCCATTTTCTCGTTGGCTTTATACTCTATCCCGTCAAGCATATCCCTCGCTTCAAGGCTTCCAATGCCGCCTTTGATGCAGGCACGCCCTTTCCCATACCCTGCAGGAGAGCCATTTCCTCACCGTTCACAAGGTAGTCAAGAAGCTTTGCGGCTTCCTCAGGGGACTTGGTATTTTTCTTTATGGCATAAACGCTAGTGGGCTTTTTATACCAACCGCTGCTCACTGCCTGCTTATGCTTTGGATAGTCGCCTATAACGATGTCAAAGCCAAGCTTCTGAGCAGGCTCGCAGTAATACTCTGCGTCTGATATCCAGGAAGCCACGCCTGCCGTCAGGCACTTTTCAAGATCGTTCCTATCGAAATCCCACGCAGGCTTTGTGACCTTTTTATTTAGCATTTCCTGATAAAAGGCGAGCATGAGCCTTACGTCCTCCAAGGTATACTGAAACTCGCCGCTGTCAGATAACATTTTTCTTCCCGTTACCTGCTCCACATACGCCACAGAGCTGAGATAAGCCGCCTTTTTTGTCATTTCAACAGGATAGACCTCATCTGACTTCATGACCTCTGCCGCATTTATAAGGTCAGACCAATTTTCAGGCAGGCTCAGACCATATCTGTCATACATCGTCTTATTATAGTAGAAGGTTATACAGTTCGTACCGGTAGGCAAGGCATTGAGCTTGCCGTTTATAGTGCCGTACGAAAGGCTGTCATCATCAAATGCTGAGAGATTTATGTATTCCGACAGCTCATTAAGGTCATAAAAGTCCTCACCGTCGGGAGAATATTCATAGAGCCAACTGTAGTTTAACTGCATGATATCTGCGGTGGTGTCAGAGAAAAATTCCACGTCCATTCGTGTTTTGAAGCCGTCAAAGTCTGCATACTCAGGTCTTACCACAACGTCCTTGTTGCTGTTCTGATAGGCTTTAAGCCCGTCGAGAGTATACTCGTTACGCGCGTCCTTGCCCCACCACGAGAAGGACACCTCGGTCTTTACATTATGCTCCATTCTTCTTTCAGACAATGCACAGCCCGTCATGACAGTCACTGTGCAGATCGCTGAAGCGGTCAAAGCCGCACACCTTACAATGCGTGTTTTCAACTACGGCTCACCTCTTCCTCTTTTTTATCATATATCACCGCTCTTGCGTCCTCGCTGTGTTCTGCTTTCTCGCAGGCTTTTTCCGCCATTTCGTAAAGTTCATCATAATCATCGCTTGTTTCAGGGTAGACCGACGCACCCACTGCACATTTTATGTAGCCCCTGTCATCGTCAAGGCAACATTTCTTCAGCTTATCGTTAAGCTCTTTAACATAAGCCCTCACATTACCATAAGCTTTAACAAGGTCAAAGTCCGTGTGGTCTGCAAACAGAGCAAACTCGCCCTCCCTGAAAATTCCGCAGATATCGCCCTCCCTGCGGTTCTCCACCAGTATTTCAGCGACCTTTCGCTCAGCTTCCGCCACTATCTCCTCGCCATAGTTGAGCCTTATAAGCTCCAGATTTGTTATTTTCACGATAATAAATGCGATAGTCGAGCCTGAGATACAAGTTTCCATTTTATCCATAATGCTGTTTTCAGTATATTCCGCAGTGAAAAGCCCTGTATTTTCGTCCACTTTTGGATATTTCCCAAACTTCGGTCCGTTCTGCGGATCGTTATCCGCCGCCGCTGCCGCAGATATCATAATAAATATGACTGCACAGCAAATAAAGATACCGAAGCATTTAAGCCCTGTTCTCACATAATGGCGCAAAGTGTCTGACATATCCACGGTAGTAATGACCACCCAATCGTCACTGCAATCATCAATAGCACAGATAGTAGTCATATCCGAAACGGTGACTCCGGTGCCGCCCTCAAGGAATTTAGAGAGCTTTTCATCGAGCTTTTCGCCGACAACTCTTTTTCCGTCGTTAGCATAGATTATCCTGCCATCGTCATCACACAGCATGGTATTTATCTCGCTGTAATTGTCAGAGGGCAGAAAAACAAGATCAAACTCTGTTGAAAACACAGAGGAGATAAAAATAAGATCGTCATTTATCCTGCCTGCGAAATACACTCGTCTGTAGTTATCGTCCTGTCCCGTGAACCATTTTATCTTGCTGTCACCCATAAGAGCGGAAATTCTCTTGTATATCTCGTCATCAAAGATATCCTTTGTACCGTCGGTTATCTTTCCCACATTATGTTCATTACTGCTTACAATGCCAAAATCCGTATAGTTGCCCAGCGTACTAAGCTCTATAAGCCTCTCAGTGAGAACATTCTCCTCATTAAGCACGGCAAATTCGCTCTTTGACGTATCAGTAGGATCATATTTCGCATAGTCCTCATTGCCCATTATAAGCTTGGCAGTATCCTCCATTTTCTTCATAAAGGCAGCCACGTTCTGATCCGCTTCCGCATTTATGGCAGAGCAAAGCTGAGCCTCTTTATGAAATGCGTTCACACCGCTGTAATAGCAGGCACACGCATACACAAGCATACAAGCAATGAACATCACTGACACGCTTGTTTTCAAAATAGATCTTCTATATTTTTTTATTTTATCATACAGTTCAAAATCAGCAGAATTTTTCAAAAGCTGTATCACCTCTCAGGCTAAATTATTACAATCATTATTAATTATAACACATAAGCCCATAAAATAAGTGATTTTTTTGTTAATTATTGCTCAATTTGTATTGTACGGTTTATATCTTTTCTTACACGGCACTGTCTGACCTTATTCGCATGGCGTTTCTTTTTGGTTTCCGCTTCAAAAAGCGACAGCGCCGCCCATGCCGCTGTGAACACGATGCCTGCGGCAAACACTGCTCCCATGTTTCTCTCTGCCACCGCAACAAACAGGAAAAACAGCACCATTCTCATTATAGTTTTCATAAGCCACCTATCGCCGCCTGCACCTGCCGCAACGATAAAAACATTCATCATGATTATCCATATCATTTTTACACACATCCTCATATTTTTTCTTTTTCTATTTCGGGGCTGTATGTATGATAACACAACTTGATGAATTTGAGGGGTAATTTTTTGGACAGCAAGTTTTTTGTCGATATGCACAGATAGGAACGTTTGTTTTGATATAAATTCTACAAATCCAAAAGACCCCGCGGCAAAAACCGCAGGGTCTTTCAGAGAAGTAAGAAGTATAATATGAAGAAAAAATTATGAATGGGGAATGCTAAAGTTATGTATTTTCCTGTATCATTTCACTTTTGCCGCACTCTGAAAAATCAGAGCACAGCGAGATGAAATGAAAAGAAGAATGAAGGAAAATTATATATGAAAACTCATTATGAGTAATTGGTTGACGGAACTTTCAGTAAGCGCTCAAAGCTTTTGCCTGAGGTCTTTCTCGGTGTTCCTCTGACCTTGTATATATAATACCTGTTCAATATGATAGTTTTATGAAAAGACACTGAAAATAAGCTGATAAGAAAAGCAAAGTGGTTTTCATAAAAATCAAGGGCAGACCACCGTCCGCCCTCGCTGTAAATGCTATTTCTGCTCCGCCTTTGCAAAATGCACCTCTCCGTCATTTATCGCAAAGCTTATGACCTCGTCAAAATCATGACAGAGCATTGAATATTTCAGCGGCTTTCTTATCATCACCGCTCCCGACCTTATGGATACCGGCACTGTGCCACCCTTGTATGCAGTTTCACCACCGTTTTTCGACATGACAGCTTTCGCTATCTTTGTCACCTCGTCAACATCGTCAAGCCCTGTCACCATAACGAACTCGTCGCCGCCAATCCTCAGAACAGGCATATCCTCCCCTGCGGCGGCGTTTATCCTTTTAAGGCTCTCAAGTATCACCTTGTCCCCTGCCTCTCTGCTTATTTCATCGTTTATCCTCATCAGTCCAACAATGTCAAAACATAATACATATGTGCCTGTTCTCTCGTTGAGATAATCAAAAAGTTCAGTTACGTCAAATTTCTTGTTGCCCATATAATATGCTCCTTTTAAATAGTCACGGTTGAGCTTTGGAAAAAGTCCGCAGCTCTTGTTCCACTCTTTCTTGAACACCGAGGGTGCAACGCCCCACTGCTTTGTGAACGCTCTTGTAAAGACTTCGTGGGAATTGTACTGATACTTCATGGCGATATCCATGACGGTCATATCAGTATTAAGAAGATCTATCCCTGCATTAGTGAGCCGCCTTTTTGAGATATACTCTTTAAGGCTCGTATGCGTGGCGTATCTCCACAATTTCTGAAGTGCTGAAAGCGAGCAATAGCACACTGCCGCTATATCCTCCTGCGTGAACTCACTGCACAGATTGTGTTCGATATAATCAAGTGCTGTGGTGAAAATACAGAAATTGTTCTGGTCTTCCTTTCTCATTCCCCTGCCCCCTCGTATATATAGTAACGTTACTGTACTTATAGTATAGCATACTTTTTATTATTGTGCTTGATTTTTTGAGTAAAAAAGACGGCAGAAATTTTCCGCCGCCTGCATATTCTCTATCCTGATGTGACAACAAGCACGTCTCCTTCTTTGAGCCGCAGTCTGCCGTTTGGGATAAGTATACGCCCCTGACGTTTTATCATTACTATCAGGCTGTCCTCTGACATTGTTATCTCTGACACTTTCAGACCGCACCACTCGTGATGCTTATCAAGGTTCATTTCGCTTAAAACAAAATGACTGTCATCATAAAAGCCTGCCGCACTGAGCACCACAACGTCCCCTGCAAGTATCTGGGTTTTGCCTGTAGGTATTATCTTGTCTTTGTCACGAAGTATCATAACCACAAGCAGACCTCTCGGAAACGGTATATCCTTTATCTTCCGTCCTGCCCAATTGCTGTCCGGCTGAACGGAAAGCTTTATAAACTGCACTTCCGTTTCGTCGCTGTAGTCATTGAACGTTTTCATTACGTTCTCCTCATCGTCTATCATATCGAGCTTTTTAGCAAACAGCGGCAGAAGCGTACCCTGAATACCGATAGACATAAGCACGATACAGAAAACGATATGGAAAACGTCATTTTTCATATATGCGTCATCAACTGTCGCCATGATAGCGAAAACAATGGAGGTCGCTCCTCTTAGTCCTGCCCATGAGATAAGGGCTATCTGCTTCCACTTTGCACCGAAAGGCTTCATGATAACAGTAACAGCCGCAGGTCTTGCAACGAATGTAAGAAACAATGCTATCGCCGCCGCAGGAAGTATTATTGACGGCATTTGTGACGGGAATGCCAAAAGTCCAAGGAGGAAAAACAGCAATATCTGTGTGAAGCCCGTTATTCCGTCAAAGAAATGCACAAGGGTTGTTTTGCCTGATATTTTTGTGTTGCCCAGGACTATTCCCACAATGTAACAGCTAAGATAGCCGTTTCCGCCCACCGCCGAGGGCAGAGCATAGGAAAGAATAGCTATGGCAGTAACAAAGATAGCGTCAAAGCCTGCTGCGTCAAATCGCACACGTTTTATGAGATACACTGCGCCCAAAGATA
Source organism: Ruminococcus sp. AM31-15AC (assembly GCF_003462045.1). Taxonomy (NCBI): domain Bacteria; kingdom Bacillati; phylum Bacillota; class Clostridia; order Eubacteriales; family Oscillospiraceae; genus Ruminococcus; species Ruminococcus sp. AM31-15AC. The sequence continues at coordinate 29,220 of NZ_QTYG01000025.1, forward strand.
TAAGCGCACCGAAGCCCACACCGAAGAACACCTGTGCAAGCAAGCTCACAACAAAGCCTCCTGCCGTCGCACCACCTTTCATTACTGAAAGTATTATAACCGTGAGCATATAAGCCCAAGGGTCGTTGCTTCCGCTTTCAAGCTCCAGTATTGAAGCCGTACCGTATCGCAGATTCAGCTTTTTGCTTCTAAGTACAGAGAACACCGAAGCGGCATCTGTGGAGCTTATAACAGCACCTATAAGCAGACTTTCCAGCCACTCAAAGCCCAGCACAAGCTTGCAGAATGCTCCCGTTGCAAAGGCTGTGAGCAAAACTCCTGCGGAAGCGAGTATAAGTGACTTGCCTGCCACCTTTTTGGCTTCGCTCCATTTCGTGCCAAAGCCTCCGTAGAAGATTATGAAAACAAGTCCCACCGAGCATATCTCCTCGGCAAATTTATAGTTATCGAACTCTATTTTAAAAAGCCCGTCAGAGCCGAACAACATTCCAAGGAGAATGAACGCCAGCAATGCAGGAAGCCCAAACTTGTCCGATATTTTATTGAAAAACACACAGCACAGCACTATCACAGAAGATAAAATGAGCATTGTGGTCAAGCTTATCACCCCTTTTTACCTTATTATAAAAATAGCGCTTTGGGTATCTTCTACTCAAAGCGCCTTTGCTTGTGTAAATATTATAACATATTCGCCCCTGTGCTGTCAACTTTTTGCCCACATCTTAAGGAAATTTTACATTACCCCTTGACAATATCGAACATATGTGCTACAATCAATAGTGAAGCAGTATATCCAAATAAAAAAACGCCTGCCTTTTACAGCAGACGTTCGCCTATTTATATCTCGGCTCTTTTATCCTTGTCCAAATTTTTATTTGTAGCAATCGGCAATATCTGAAATAGCGTCCTTTGCCATTTCCACTGCCCTTTCAGGTCCAAGCACCTTTGCCTGTGAGCCGAACTGGAAAAGCCAGCCCCAGAATGTTGGTGCGACCTGCACCTCCTCATTTATATAGAAGGTATTGTCGGAATTTTTGTGACATATGGTTTTCTCACCAAAACGATCCATTACAACATCTATGAGCTTATTGTCAAACTGCAATTTCAGCGTCATAAGCTCGCCGCCGTACATTCCGTAGATAGTCTGACGATTTGTGACCTCTGTCTTCTCCTCCTCGGAAAGCTCCCTCCTGGGGATATCTGTAACAGTGACCTGAGTCATTCTGTCAACTCTGTAGCGGCATATCTTTTCATGCTTTTCGCAATAGCACACAAGGTAATAGTTGTCATTTTCCCAAACCAGAGAATACGGCGAAACCGTATACACCTCGCCGCCGTGGCGAAGCTGTTTGCGTTTTTCAACGGTGTATTCGTAATACTTGAAGTGTATCTCCAAGCCGCTGAAAATGCCCTCTTGTATGCTGTTTATAGCATAGTATATCTGCTCGTTGAAGGTCTTTGTCCTGTTTGACACATAGACCATTCGGCGCAGATCCTTTGCCTTGTGTTCAGATGTAAGTGATTGTATCTTCTTTAACAGCTCCTTCGATTTCTTCTGTGTAAGAAACCTGCTTGAAGCAACTGCGTCTGCAAGAACATACAGCTCCTCGTCCTGAAACAGCCTTTGAGCAAGATAATAAGCGTTGGAGTGACCATCCTTAGTTATCTCAATATCCATTCCGCTGTCGCAGAGGGTCTTGATATCGTCATAGATAGTCTTACGCTCAGCCTTTATGCCGTAGTCGCCCAGGATCTCGATAAGCCTGTTTCCTGTAATGGTGTGCTTTTCGTCTGTCTTGGTCTCAAAAAGCTTTTTCATGGTCAAAAGCTTCTGTTTCTGTCTGGAAACTCCTGTCACTTTATTTTATCCTCCCCGCTGCGTTTCATATCCGAAACCTTAATTCTTGAGCCGTCCGGCTCAATGATCGTCGTGGCTTCAAGCTGACCTGTCAGGTTAGCTATAACGCTTCTGCGATACTCGTTTCTCAAGGCCTCACGCTCAGACTTCTCCTCTGCGATAAGCTCTCTTTTTCTCGCAATAGCAGTAAGCTCAGACAATCTGTTAAGCTTTACTTTCTCCATAAATTTTTACACTTCTCCTTAAAGCTTCACACTGCCCCGTGTTTTTATTTTTATCCGCAGTATTCGGCTCAAAATAGAACGGGCAGCTTACACAATACCGCCCTTTTCATTCAAAAGATGTTCATATCGGCTTTTTTCTTTATTTATATTTATAAGTCCAACAAAACACCCTCAAACAAATTTGCAGATACATTATAACACATATTTCTTTAAATTGCAATGGTAAAATGCACAAACAGTCCGTTTAATTTCCCACAAATTAAACAAGAATTTTGAAAATTGTGTTTGTCCAAAAATTTGCCCACAATATATAGTGGGTAAAAAAATGGTCAGAAAACATCAAAAAAAGATAAAGAAAGGATTTTTATGCAGCACACAAAGGTATCATACGAGCTTACACAAAACTATATCTCAAGTCCTCGTGACACCGAGAAAGATAGTCCCGACCCTGCCTCTGCCATAGAAAACAGGCTCATGCGTGAAATAGTGCGGGAAAATTTGACGAAACGGCAGAAATGTTATATAATAATGTATTATACAAAGGGCATGACAATGCAGGAGATAGCCGACGCAGAGGGTGTTTCAAAATCCACAGTATCCAGAACTATCGGGCTTGCAAGAAAGCGCATTTCCTGCGGCATGAAGCCTGCCATGCTCAAAAGCGCACTGAAAGGGAGATAGCATTGAACGCACCTGTGAATAAATTCGTTAGAGAATATGCAAAGTCAGGCATAGCGAGGTTTCATATGCCCGGTCACAAGGGTAGAAAGTTTCACGGTCTTGAGGCTCTTGACATCACTGAAATAAAGGGTGCGGACTATCTTTTTGAAGCCGAGGGGATCATCGCACAGAGCGAAGCCAAAATGGCGGAAGCCTATGGCAGCAGGCGGACTTTTTACTCTGCCGAGGGGTCGAGCCTTTGCATAAAGGCAATGCTTGGCATAGTATGTCGCAGTGGACAAGGAAAAAAGATAACTGTTGCCGCACCAAGAAACGTCCACAAGGCGTTTATAAATGCCTGCATACTCCTTGACATTGACGTGGAATGGATATATCCAAAGGGCGAGTTTACGTCTATATGCGCAGGAAGCGTCACTCCCGAGGACGTTGAGGAGGTGCTGTCAAGGACAAAGGCAGATTGCGTTTATGTGACCTCACCTGACTATCTTGGCGATCTCAGCGACATAAAGGGCATGAGCGAGGTTTGCAGGAAATACGGTGTACCTCTTCTTTGCGACAACGCTCACGGAGCTTATCTGAAGTTTCTCCCTGAGAGCCTGCACCCCATGGACTTGGGGGCTGATATGTGCTGTGACTCTGCTCACAAAACGCTTCCATGCTACACAGGGGGAGCAATGCTTCATATTTCAAATCACTCCCCTGCGAATTATGATGATTGCGCCAAAGAGATAATGTCAATGTTCGGCTCAACAAGCCCCTCCTATCTTATAATGGAGAGCCTTGACCTTTGCGCTGACTATGTGAATGGCAGTTTTCCTCGTGACCTTGAACGCACTGTGGAAAGGGTAAAAGTCTGCAAAGATAGGATAACAGCTTTCGGCTGGCATACCATAGGCGAAGAGCCTATGAAGATAACCGTTGCCGCATACAAAAGCGGTATCACAGGTGACGACCTTGCAGACAGGCTGAGGGAATATAGCATCGAGCCTGAATACAGCGACACACAATATGTTGTGCTTATGCCGTCGCCTTTCAACAGCGAGGAGGACTTTTTGAAGCTGGAAAAGGCGTTTTCAGAGATAAAACAGCCTAGGATAAGGCTTTTCGGTGACTTACCCGCTATACCAAAAGGGATAAAACGCATGGGTATAAGGCAGGCGGCTTTTTCAGCTCAGCACACCGTAAACGTAGAGGACGCCTGCGGTCTTATATGCGCAATGACCGTCACAAGCTGTCAGCCCTCTGTGCCTGTGGCAGTGAGCGGCGAGGAGATAACACCGCAGGTAATAAAAATTTTGAAAAACTATGGAATTGAACGCATAAATGTGCTATAATATAAGGTGTAGCTAAAAAAGCTATTCCTACATCAAAAATAACAGGAGGCAAAAGTCATGAAACTTGTCTATGCTATCGTAAACAGCGATGATACCTACGCTGTAAATAAAGGACTTCTGAAAGCCGGCATAAGAGCCACAAAGCTTTCTTCAACAGGCGGTTTTCTTATGTCAGGAAACACCACTTTTCTTATCTGCTGCCCTGATGAGCAGGTAGACCTTGTTATAGAGGTCTGCAAAAAGTATTCAAAGAAAAGAAAGCAGTTCGTTCCGTCATCTACTATCATGGAGCCTGACGGTGCAGCTTCATATCCTGTTGAGGTGGCTATCGGCGGCGCAACTATTTTCGTTACTGATATCGAGCGTTTCGAGAAAGTCTAAGGGATAGAAAATTTTCAGAAAGGGGTCTGAGGGCTTGATAATATACGGAAACAGCGAGCCTCGCAGGCTCGTATCTGAGATGATAAAAAAGAAAAGAGAGCCGCACTCCATAATGATACACGGAGAAAAGGGGCTTGGTAAAAAGACCCTTGCACGGTGGATAGCGGCGGCACTCTTGTGCGAACGTCAGACAGGCGAGCCTTGCGGCATTTGCAGGACGTGCAGAATGATAGCCGACGGAGTTCACCCTGACGTTATGGTGGCAAAGGCAAACAGCAACGGCAACTATATCGTTGACGATTCTATCAGACCTATAGTTGCGGAAGCTCCCGTTGCACCGAACGAGGCGAGAATGAAAGTATACATAATCCCTGACCTTGACTTATCGGTGAACACTGTTATTCAGGTGCAGAACATTCTGCTTAAAGTTATTGAAGAACCGCCTGAACATACCGCTATAATACTTACGGCGAGGAGCAAGGAAATTTTTCTGCCTACCATAATCTCACGAGTGCTTTCTCTTGGCATGACCTCTGTCACGGAGGCTGAGAGCATGGCGTGTTTGCAGGAGAAATATCCTGCCACTGCCCCTGCGCTCATAAGCGAAGCTGTTTCCGCAGGACGTGGAAATATCGGCAGATGTGTCGAGTATCTTGAACACTCCCAGTTTTTTGACAGCGTGAAGCTGCAAGAGGTCTGTGCGACGCAATGTGCGGCGGAAACGAATATGACGTTTTGAAAACGCTATTTGCGGCAGACGGCAAAAAAACGTTGCTGAGAGAGGGGCTGAGCCTTTTTCAAGAGATACTCCGTGACAGTGCGGCATTCAGGCTCGGGGGAGAAAGTGAAAAGTCTGTGAGCTGTGCGAAAGAGGGTGCAAAGACGCTCAGCAGAAGCCTTTCCTCAGATCAGGCGGTCAGGCTTTACGATATAGTTTCTGACTACATAGGCAGGATAGACGCAAACTGCAACATAAGCCTGACTATAAACAGTCTGGCAGGACAGATATATTCTGTCACAGGAAAGTAGCTGACGGCAAAGCCGTGATATATATTTGAAAGGAAAAAGAGATGTTAAAAATAATCGGAGTACGCTTTAAAAGCGTTGGCAAGATATACTACTTCGACCCAAAAGACTATGACGTTAAAATGGGCGACAAAGTTATCGTTGAGACCGCAAGGGGCGTTGAATGTGGTGAAGTTGCGCTTGTGGACAGGGAAATAGACGAAACAAGATTCACAAACCCCGTAAAAGGCATTATAAGGCTTGCCACCCCTAACGATATGAAAACTATCGAAAAAAACAGACAAAAGGAAAAGGACGCTTTCAAGATATGCGAGCAGAAGATAGCCGCTCACAAGCTGAAAATGAATCTTATCGACGTTGAATGTACTTTTGACAACAACAAGCTTCTTTTCTATTTTACCGCAGAGAGCAGAGTTGACTTCCGTGAGCTTGTAAAAGCTTGCTGCGGTATTCAGAACGAGGATAGAGCTTCGTCAGATAGGCGTTCGTGACGAGGCAAAAATGCTTGGGGGTCTTGGCATCTGCGGACAGCCTTTCTGCTGTTCAAGATTTTTGGGCGAATTCCAGCCTGTTTCTATTAAAATGGCTAAGGAGCAGGGCTTGTCGCTTAACCCTACAAAGATCTCAGGCACTTGTGGAAGACTTATGTGCTGTCTGAAATACGAGCAGGACAGCTATGAGGATCTTCTCAAGCACACACCAAAGGTGGGCGCTATCGTAAGAACGGCTGACGGAAAGGGCATTGTTGAGGAAGTAAATCTGCTCACAGGCAAGCTGAGAGTTAAAATGGATAAAAACGACAATGTAGTTGTGGTAAAGAAAGACGATATTGAGGTAATAAAGGATTCTGTTATAAGGCTCGACCGTGACGAGATAAAGGCTCTCAAGGGTCTTGAGGGCAAGTAATTTCAGCGCTTTGCACGAGCGATCACCGCAGCATCAACGGGCTGTGGGGGGCGCCGCCCCTACACAAAATCGGCGCAGCATTTTTATATATCAGCAAATCATCAGATAAATATGCAGAAAGGAACGTCCATATGGCAAAGGTGAAAACTTCGTATGTGTGCAGTCAGTGCGGATATGAAACTTCAAAATGGAACGGCAAATGCCCTAACTGCGGCGAATGGAACACCTTTGAGGAGGTTGAGCTTGCGGTCAGGGCGGGCGGTGCAAAGTCTAAGCCCACGACTGTCAGGGATATTTCCGACAAGATAGTTGGCATAGGCAGCGTTGACGCAAGCTACAATGAGATACGTTATGCAACGGGGCTGAAAGAGCTTGACAGAGTGCTTGGAGGAGGGCTTGTGAAAGGCTCTCTGGTGCTTCTGGGCGGTGAACCGGGCATAGGAAAATCCACAATGCTTTTGCAGATATGTCAGTATTTAGGGCAAGACCACACCATACTTTATGTATCGGGAGAGGAGTCTGTACGGCAGATAAAGCTTCGTGCAAACAGGCTTCATGTTGATTCTGAAAATCTGTATCTTCTTGCAGACAATGACTGCGAGCAGATATGCTCTGTGATAGTAAAAGAAAAGCCTGAGATAGTCATAATCGACTCTATCCAGACCATGAACATAAGCGGGATATCCTCAGCGCAGGGGTCTGTGACGCAGGTCAGAGAATGTACAAATATGTTCATGCGCACGGCAAAGTCGGAAGAGATACCAATGTTCATAGTAGGTCACGTCAACAAGGACGGTGCTATCGCAGGACCAAAGGTCATGGAACACATTGTTGACTGCGTGCTGTATTTTGAGGGTCAGCGAAATCTCACCTACAGGATACTGAGAGCCATAAAAAACCGTTTTGGTTCAACGAACGAGATAGGTATGTTTGAAATGGCTGACAGCGGACTGTTGGAGGTGGAAAATCCCTCTATGATGTTTTTGGAGGGCAGACCGACAGACGCTTCGGGAACTTGCGTTGCCTGCATAATGGAGGGCACAAGGCCTGTTATGGCGGAAGTCCAGGCACTTGTGTGCAAGAGCGTGCTTGCCTCCCCAAGACGTACTGCCACGGGCTTTGACTACTACAGAATGGCGATAATAATAGCTGTGCTTGAAAAGCGGCTTGGATATTTTTTCGGTGGGCTGGACGTTTACATCAACATTGTAGGCGGATTAAAGCTTGATGACACTGCGGCTGACCTATCGGTGGCATTGGCGCTTTATTCAGGGCTGACGGACAAGGTTATAAGCGACAAGCTTATCGCCCTTGGCGAGATAGGCTTAGGCGGAGAGCTTAGGAGCATTTCCCACTGTGAACAGCGCCTTGCGGAGTGCGAACGAATGGGCTTTGAAACTTGTATCGTTCCTGCACATTCGCTGAAAAGCGTTGACACAAGCAAGTTTTCAATGAAAATAATCGGTGTGCGCTCAATAAGAGAGGCGTTCAAAGCTATAGGCTGATAAGCTAATACAGAACAACACAAAACGGACGGAAGACCAAATCTTCCGCCCGTTATTTTTCTGTCTTATGTAGAAGCCGCACGCTCTCCCATAATATCGCTTCTGAGAAGCCCATAGATATTGAAGTCTGTATAGATGTTCACAAACTTTGCCTGACGCTTTGTTCCCTCACAGGTAAAGCCGCATTTTTCCATTACTCTGTTTGAAGCCACGTTCACCGTCATGACCTCAGCTTCAAGCCTTTGAACGCCTGTTTCCTCAAAGCAAAATCTGATTACACGCCTGAGAGCCTCGGTGACAAAGCCCATGTTCTGATACGCCGCCGAGATACGATAGCCTATCATTGCCTGTCTGTCATTCTCGATATTAAACAGGTTTACCTCCCCTGCCAACCTATGATTTTTCTTTAGCTCTATCCCCCAGCTTATATGATCCTTTTTGCCGTTGTTAAGAGTGCGTCCGAAAAAAAGCGACGGCTCTCTTTCCTGCCTTGTCATATTTCTGCCCCAATATTTGTAAAGGTTCTCGTCAGCCATATAGGTTTTCATATCCTCTGCGTCAGTAGCGGTCTTCGCCCTGAGTATGAGTCTTTCTGTTTCCAGCACAGGAAAATGAGAAAAATAATAGTCCATATCCTGCAAAATAAACACTCTCCCCTGCTTATATAATAAAATTTCCCAAGTCTAACTAAAATTATAACATAAAGTCTAGTAAAAATCAAGTGTTTTTAAGCGAAATACACAAAAAAGCAGAAAACGCCCCGAAACAAGTTCGGGACGCTCTCTGTTCTATAATCTGGAGAATTAGAAATCAACTTCTGTATCGTAGTAGCAGCACTTGAGGAGCTTTTCCATTTCTTCCTGTGAAGGCTGACGTGGGTTAGAACCTGTGCAAGCGTCTGCGATAGCGTTCTTAGCGATCTCAGGGAGTCTCTCAAGGAATACGTTCTCAGGAACGAAGCCCTCCTCACATGGATAGCTGTCTGTACCATAGTTCTTGATGCAGTGAGGAATGTTGAGCTTGTCATTCATGCCTCTTACATACTCGATGAGGAGCTTTACCTTCTCGTCATCGTTTGAACCACCGAGGTGCATATAATCAGCGATAACGCCATATCTCTTCTTAGCTGTTTCGTCCTTAGCATTGAATGCGATTACCTTTGGCAGATACATTGCGTTAGCTGCACCGTGGATAATGTGTGCACCGTAATCAGCAAAAGCAGCACCTGTCTTATGGGCCATTGAGTGAACGATACCAAGCAGAGCGTTTGAGAATGCCATACCTGCAAGACACTGAGCGTCATGCATTCTATCTCTTGCACCCATATCGCCGTTGTAGGAATCAACGAGATCCTTCTGGATCATTTCGATAGCGTGGATAGCAAGCGGATCTGTATATGCACAGTTTGCTGTTGAAACATAAGCTTCGATAGCGTGTGTCAGAGCGTCCATACCTGTATGAGCTGTCAGCTTCTGTGGCATTGTTTCAGCAAGGTCAGGGTCAACGATAGCTACATCCGGTGTGATCTCAAAGTCAGCGATAGGATACTTGATACCCTTGTCATAGTCTGTGATGATAGAGAATGCTGTTACCTCAGTAGCTGTACCTGATGTTGAAGAAATTGCGCAGAAGTGTGCTTTCTTTCTCAGCTCAGGGATACCGAATACCTTACACATATCTTCAAATGTGCAGTCAGGATACTCATACTTGATCCACATAGCCTTTGCAGCGTCGATAGGTGAACCGCCGCCCATTGCTACGATCCAATCAGGCTCAAATTCGAGCATGACCTTTGCACCATTCATAACTGTTGTTACAGAAGGGTCTGGCTCTACGCCCTCAAGAAGCTTAACTTCCATTCCAGCCTCTTTCAGATAAGCTTCTGCTTTCTGGAGAAAACCGTTTCTCTTCATTGAGCCGCCGCCGACTACGATGATAGCTTTCTTACCTTTCAGTGTTTTCAGGTTCTCCAATGCTCCCTTGCCGTGATAAAGGTCTCTTGGTAATGTAAATCTCATTTCTAATTCCTCCTATATGTAATGTAATAATGTGTTCAAAGAGGTTTGTGTAAATCTCACACAAATTCTCTCTTTGCTTGGTTTTAATTATACAAAATGTCAATGAACTATTCTAACATAATCTATGAATATTCTATTAATTATTAACTTTTACATAGCATATATAAGTAT
>NZ_QTYG01000026.1:0-38943 GCF_003462045.1 Ruminococcus sp. AM31-15AC
AAATAAAAACTTTCAAAAATATTGTTAATAAATAAAAACATCACAGAGAGATTCTTTTTTTACACGGTAATATCGAGCAAGAAAAGAACAAAAAAAGTTTCAAAAATGTCTTGACAAGTAAAAGATCATATGGTATAATATTAAAGTCGCTTAGATAGTGTGACACATATAAAAAAATGATAAACTGGAGAAGTCGCCTAGCCCGGTTTATGGCGCACGACTGGAACTCGTGTATGGGTTAATAGCTCATCGAGGGTTCGAATCCCTCCTTCTCCGCCATAAGTCCACCGTAATTTTGATAGAATTGCGGTGAATTTTTATGCTATAATGAGTTAGACAAATCGGAATTTATGGAGAAAAATGAAGTATGGAACTGTGGGACGCTTATGATAGAGATTTCAAAAAGATTCAAGGTGTAACTCTGGTTCGAGGAGAGGCAATTCCGGAAGGTTTTTTTCATTTGGTCTGTGAAATAATCGTTAGACATATAGATGGAAGTTATCTCATCATGCAAAGGGATAAAAGAAAGCATTTGGGCGGAATGTGGGAGGCTACAGCGGGTGGTTCTGCTTTACAAGGTGAAGCCCCTGTAACCTGTGCCGCTAGAGAACTTCATGAAGAAACGGGAATTACCTCCGATAATTTAGTGGAAATAGGAAGGGTGCTCCACCACAACCATAAATCGTTTTATGTGGAGTATCTTTGCATTACGGATATAGATAAGGATAGTATCGTTTTGCAAGAAGGAGAAACATCTAATTATAAATGGATTACGGCTGATAGATTGCTAAAACTGTCCAGGGATGAGTTGGCAACGCAGCGTATTCTAAATTTCATTGAAGAACTTAATTTATAAATTCTGGTTTGACGTGGAGTGGCAGTGGAGTTGTCAAAAACAATGCACCCCCTCAAATCGAGAACTGCACCCCCCTCTGAACCGAAGTTGCACCCCCTTTGATGGTTTCTATCAAAATTACGGTTCTTTGCCAAAAAATCTCGTAAACACGTTGTTTGCGAGACTTTTTATTTTCTAAAGATATGACACGCAAAAAACTTCATAAAGCAAAAAATCGGACAGCCCGAAGACTGTCCGATTGAATGTTTTGTGATTATTCTATGGTCGTGATGTCGCTTCCGAACCAAGTTGTTGATATCTCAGCAAGCTTGCCGTCCTGCTTCATTTCGTGAAGGATCTCCTCGATCTTGTCGCAAAGTGCCTGATCACCAAGTCTGAAGCCGATAGCGTACTCCTCTGGGTCAAGGCCGTCAGGAAGCACCTTGTAATCCTTGCCTGATGTGGATATCTCGTAGTTTGCAACTACTGAGTCAAGGAACGCTGCGTCTACCATGTTAAGCTCCAACTGCTGGAGAGCTTCAACATTTGTTGCAAGCTCTGTTGTTGTCGCACCATTTGCTACAACGTCAGATGCAAGAAGTGTTTCCTGTGCTGTTGAGCCGTTCTGCACGGCAATGTTCTTGCCTGCAAGATCAGCCTGTGAAGCAACGTCGCTTGAGCCGTTTACAACGAACACCATTTCATTCTTCATGTAAGGCTCGCTCATGAGCATTACTTTCTTTCTCTCATCGCTGACAGAAAGGCCGTTCCAGATACAATCTATTGTGCCTGCATTAAGGTCCTGCTCCTTTGTATCCCAGTTTACAGAGTAAGTTTCAAGCTCTACACCAAGTCTTGAGCAAACTTCCTTTGCAACGTCGATATCAAAGCCTACGATGTTGTCGTTCTCGTCTGTGTAGCCCATTGGCTTGAATGTTGGGTCAAGACCAAGCACAAGCTTGCCTGAATCAAGAACCTTCTGAAGTGAGTTATCCTCGCCTGTTGCAGCGGCTGTGCTGTTTGCACCTGCTGATGATGAAGAATCAGATGTGCTTCCGCAGCCTACAGCCAAAAGCATCATGGCAGCAGCGGAAAGTGATGCGATAGTCTTAAAAATAGATCTTTTCATTATTAACTTCCTTTCGGGTATCGTCAAAATACCATTTCATACGTTTTAACACTTTAATATAATAACATATTATAACGTCACTGTCAATTATCATTATTGCCCAAACCTTTGCAGGCTGTGGGTGCTTTTTCATAGAAAATGACCGCAGATAGGCGAAAATCAGCACTTACCAAGCTTTTTCGCTCTTTCCATAAATCTTGCATACTTGCCTATTACCGCTTCTCCCTGTGTGATACCTGCATTTTTCAGTATCTCCAAAGGCTTTTCGGGATAGTCGGCTGTGTATTCAAGCTCCAACTCATAGTCTGTCAAGCCGAGATATTCGCTTTTGTCAAGGCATATCTCAACATGGTCGAAATCGGTGCAAAGCTTGCGCTGAGTATACAAAGAACCTGCAAGGTCAGCGGCAGGGAAATCTCTTCCCACAAGCTGTGAAAGCTCCTGTGCGGTGAGCTTTTCAGGCAGGCTGTCAAGCTGTTGTTCATACTCTTTTTTCACATGAAGCGCACCGTTTTCGGATATAGGTGCTTTAAGCTGCAAAAAATATTTTTCGCCTATCTGCCTGACACGGATACTTGTCATGCCTGAATCTCTTTGCGGGATATAATAAAAATTGGTCTGCTCTATTATTTTGTTCCACTGAAAAAGCTTTTCGGCGGTCTTGTACTGCTCCTGTGTGAGAGAAATTTTTATCTCACGCTCTATATTTTCGCTCATGATATCCTCCTGCTTTAATACTTTATTATATTATAACAATATCACAATACAATGTCAACATGAATATGGTTGACAAAATCCCATAAAAATAGTAGAATTTAAGTATATGATTTTAAGGAGAGTTTGAGATGTCAAGAATATTTACGCCACAGCAGAAGATAGAGCGGAGCATCGTTACTGATTTTCGCAGAGATATATGGAACAAGTTCGTAATGGGATATGAGCGTTACGATATGATAAAGCCGGGGGACAAAATAGCGGTGTGCATATCAGGCGGCAAGGACTCAATGCTTCTTGCTAAGTGTATGCAGCATTTGCAGAAATATCAGGGCATGGACATAGGGCTAGAATTTATTGTAATGAACCCCGGTTACAGCGACGCAAACAGGCAGAGGATAATCGACAATGTAAAGCTTATGGGCATACCCATAAAGATGTTTGAGACGAAAGTTTTTGACATTGCATACAACACAAAACGGAACCCATGCTATCTTTGTGCAAGAATGAGGCGTGGCTGGCTTTACAAATTTGCGCAGGATCTTGGTTGCAACAAGATAGCTTTGGGACATCATTTTGATGATGTTATAGAAACCATACTCATGAGCATGGTCTATGGAGGACAGATTCAGACTATGATGCCGAAGCTACACTCGAGGAACTACGCAGGCATGGAGCTTATCAGACCACTGTACATGGTGAAAGAGGCGGACATTATCCGCTGGGTGGAGCAGAACGATCTGCATTTTATCCGCTGTGCCTGCCGTTTCACTGAGAGCTACGAGGGGTTAGAGAAAAAGGGTGAGGTATCAAAGCGACAGGAAATGAAGGAGCTTATAGCAAAGTTTCGTGCCACCAATCCCAACATCGAAAACAATATTTTCAAGAGCGTTTATAACGTCAATCTGCGCACTGTGATACAATACGAATACAAGGGCAAGAAGTACAATTTTATGGACACATATGATGATTACGACCCAAGCGTTCAGGCAGATGACGTTGATGATGAAGGGATAGAGTAAAACAGAGCAAAAAAATTGAGAAAAGGTCTTGACAAAGCGGCAGAGATAGTGTATAATATATTACTGTAATTGGTTTGCTGCTATGGCTCAGTAGGTAGAGCACGTCCTTGGTAAGGACGAGGTCACCGGTTCAAGCCCGGTTAGCAGCTCCAGCAGGTGCTTGCACCTGCACCCAAATCCGCTATCATTTATGGTAGCGGATTTTTTTATCACCGCCCATGGGTACGATACGCTGGGAAAGGTACGATGTTCACCGTGACGGGCATCTTCCACCACGGCTTTTTTATGTAACAAACCAAGACACCGCTCCTATACTTTGCGCATAAATCGTACAAAGCAGGACGTGTCCCTGCACCCAAATCCGCTATCATTTATGGTAGCGGATTTTTTTGTCGCCGCCCATGGGTACGATACCCTACACACAAAAAACACCGCCCGAACTCCTCGGACGGTGTTATCTTTTTATCTCGTATTACAGATTTGTATACTCCATAAGGCTCTTATCCACCTCACGAGCAACATCTCTGCCCTCTCTGATAGCCCATACTACAAGTGACTGTCCTCTGCGCACGTCGCCTGCGGCAAAGACGTTCTTCACGTTCGTCTGATGTTTGCCGTCGGCTGTTGCGATGTTCGTTCTGCCGTCTACCTCAACGCCAAAAGCCTTTGTGAGATAGCTTTCAGATCCCAGAAAGCCTGCCGCAATAAGAACAAGCTCGGTTTCTACCTTGTATTCGCTGCCCTCAACAGGCTTCATCATCGTTCTGCCTGACTTAGGGTCTTTCTCAGGGCTGAGCTTTACAAGCACTGCACCCTTAAGATTGCCCTTTTTGTCTTTGAGAAACTCCTTTACAGTCGTCTGATAAACTCTCGGGTCATGGCCGAACACACCGATAGCTTCCTCCTGACCGTAATCTGTCTTGCAGACCATTGGCCACTGCGGCCATGGGTTGTTCTCGGCTCTCGTGTCAGGAAGCTTTGGCATCATTTCAAGCTGCAAAACGCTCTTTGCACCGTGTCTTACGCTTGTACCAACGCAGTCATTTCCCGTATCTCCGCCGCCTATTACCATGACGTTCTTGCCCTTTGCGGAAATGTGGTTTTTATCCGTAAGACCGCCGTTCAGCAGTGCCTTAGTTGTGGATTTCAGAAAATCCACTGCAAAATAGATACCCTTTGCATCTCTGCCCTCGGCTTTGATATCTCTAGGGTTTGAAGCACCACAACAAAGTATCACTCTGTCGAAGTCCTTGAGAAGCTCAGCCGCTGTGATATCCTTGCCAACATTAACGCCTGTGCGGAACTCGATACCCTCTTCTTTCATTATGTTTATCTTGCGCTCGATAATCTGCTTTTCAAGCTTCATGTTCGGTATGCCGTACATAAGCAGACCGCCCACTCTGTCCTCACGCTCGAAAACTGTTACACTGTGACCTCTCTGATTGAGCTGGTCAGCGGCAGCAAGACCTGACGGGCCTGAGCCTATAACAGCGATAGTCTTTCCTGTTCTTACCTTTGGCACTCTTGCTGAAGCATATCCGCAGGCATAGGCATTTTCAATAATGCCGTATTCGTTAGCCTTTGTGGTAACAGCGTCGCCATTAGCTCCGCAGGTGCAGGCTTTTTCGCAAAGTGCAGGACAAACTCTTGATGTGAACTCAGGAAAATTGTTCGTCATATGAAGTCTGTAATATGCCTGCTCCCAGTTGCCCTTGTATATAAGGTCGTTCCATTCAGGGATAAGATTGTTAAGCGGACAGCCTGAAAATGCGTTGCCTATCTTCATTCCTGCCTGACAGAACGGCACACCGCAGTCCATACATCTTGCACCCTGCTTCTGCTGCTCCTCCTTTGAAAGAGGAGTGTGAAATTCATTAAAATTCTTTATACGTTCCTCAACGGAGAACGCTGCTGCGTCCTCACGCTTATAGTCCATAAAACCAGTTGGCTTTCCCATATCTCAACTATACTTGCTTTCACGGCAAGTATATCCTCCTTTCGATTTTAAAAGTACAATATCTCATGTGCGCAGGCTTACTGCTTGCCGTTGATGATCTGATAGAATGCTTCTATCTGCGCCTGATCGCTACTCATGCCCTTTTCTTCCATTGAAGCTATAGCAGACATCATCTTCTTGTAATCGTGAGGGATTATCTTCTTGAACTTAGGCAGATATTCCTCAAAGTTATCAAGAATACGCTTGCCCTTTTCAGAGCCTGTTGCGTCAACGTGCTGCTGGATAAGGTCTTTGAGCTGAATTATATCGTACTTCTCCTTGACCTCAGAGAAAAGTACCATTTCCTTGTTGAGTCTTGTGTAAAGGTGTCTGTCCTCGTCAAGAACGTAAGCTACACCGCCCGACATACCTGCCGCAAAGTTTTTGCCCGTCTTGCCGATAACTACCACACAGCCGCCTGTCATATACTCACAGCCGTGGTCGCCAACGCCCTCGACAACTGCCACTGCGCCTGAGTTTCTTACGCAGAAACGCTCGCCTGCAACACCGTCGATGAACGCCTTACCGCTTGTTGCGCCGTAAAGTGCAACGTTACCGATAATGATATTATCCTCGGCTTTGAAAGTGGAATCCTTTGGAGGATAAACAACGAGCTTACCGCCTGAAAGTCCCTTGCCGAAATAATCGTTAGAGTCGCCCACAAGCTCGAGGGTCAAGCCGTTCGGGATAAATGCGCCGAAGCTCTGTCCGCCTGAGCCGTTGCAGACTATCTTGTATGTATCGTCAGCAAGTGTGTTATAATACTTTCTTGTTATCTCTGAGCCGAAGATAGTACCGAATGAACGGTCTGTATTCTTGACATTTACTGTGATAGACTTCTTCTCACCGCTGCTCAGATTTTTCTCGAACTCCTTCATGAGTACCTTTTCATCAAGAGTGTTTTCAAGCTTGAAGTCATACTTGGATTTCTTGTTGTATTCTACCTTTTCTGAAACGTAATCAGAGTTGATGATATTAGAAAGGTCAACTTGTGCCGCAGTGCCTGTGATACCAGCCTTTGGCTTGATAAGGTCAATTCTTCCCACAAGCTCGTCAACTGTTCTTACGCCAAGCTTTGACATATATTCTCTAAGCTCAGAAGCCACGAATATCATAAAGTTCATTACATATTCAGGCTTGCCGGGGAACTTCTTTCTAAGCTCCGGGTTCTGTGTTGCAACACCAAATGGGCAAGTATCAAGATTACATACTCTCATCATTGCACAGCCGAGTGTTATCAGCGGAGCTGTTGCAAAGCCGAACTCCTCTGCGCCAAGGATCGCTGCGATAACAACATCACGGCCTGTCATGAGCTTTCCGTCTGTTTCGATAACGACCTTGTTTCTAAGACCGTTCTTGATAAGGGTCTGATGTGCTTCTGCAAGTCCAAGCTCCCATGGAAGTCCTGCATTGTAGATAGAGTTTCTCGGAGCCGCACCTGTACCGCCGTCATAGCCTGAGATAAGGATAACACCTGCGCCTGCCTTTGCAACGCCTGCCGCAACTGTACCAACACCGCACTCAGAAACGAGCTTTACAGAAATTCTTGCGTTCTTGTTTGCGTTTTTCAGGTCATAGATAAGCTGAGCCAAGTCCTCGATAGAGTAGATATCGTGGTGTGGCGGGGGTGAGATAAGCGACACGCCAGGTGTGGAGTGTCTTGTTTTAGCTATCCATGGATAAACCTTTTTGCCAGGGAGATGACCGCCCTCGCCAGGCTTTGCGCCCTGTGCCATTTTTATCTGTATCTCATCAGCAGATGTGAGGTATCTTGAAGTTACACCGAAACGTCCCGAAGCCACCTGCTTGATAGCTGAACATCTGTCCTCAGAAGTACCCTTTGTGAGAAGTCTGTCTAGGCTCTCACCGCCCTCGCCTGAGTTTGACTTGCCGTGAAGTCTGTTCATTGCGACAGCAAGTGCTTCATGAGCTTCCTGCGAGATAGAGCCGTAGGACATAGCGCCCGTCTTAAATCTTCTTACAATAGAGTCAACGCTCTCAACTTCCTCCAGCGGAACAGGATTTTCAGCAAAGTTGAAATCCATAAGACCTCTGATGTTCACAGGGTCCATTTCCTCAGAGATAAGCTTTGAATACTTCTTGTATGTTTCATAGTCGCCAGTCCTTGCAGCCTGCTGGAGCAGATAGATAGACTGAGGATTGTAGAGATGCTCCTCCTTGCCGCTTCTGAACTTGTGGCTTCCTCTTGATTCAAGCTCTGTGTCTGTGCCAAGTCCAAGAGGGTCAAAGGCTGATGTATGAAGTCTGTCAACATTTTTCTCAATGTCAGATATTGTGATACCGCCTATCCTGCTGACAGTACCTGTGAAATACTTGTTTATAACGTCCTGACCGATACCGATAGCCTCGAATATCTGTGAGCCTTGATATGACTGTATAGTAGAGATACCCATTTTTGAAGCTATCTTTACTATACCATGGAGAACAGCCGCATTATAATCGTCAACAGCGGCATAGTAATCCTTGTCGAGAAGGTCGTCAGCAATAAGCTCGTGGATAGTTTCCTGAGCAAGATAAGGGTTGATAGCGGAAGCACCGTAGCCCAACAGAGTTGCAAAGTGATGAACTTCTCTAGGCTCGCCGCTTTCGAGGATAATAGCAAGAGATGTTCTCTTCTTTGTAACAACAAGGTGCTGATGAAGCGCTGATACTGCAAGCAGCGATGGGATAGCAAGGTGGTTCTCGTCAACTCCCCTGTCTGAAAGGATAAGGATATTTGCTCCCTCGCTGAACGCCTTGTCTGCTTCTATATAAAGTCTGTTTATAGCCTTTTCAAGTCTTGTGTTCTTATAATAAAGTATAGGGATAACAGCTACCTTAAAGCCGGGAATGTGCATATTCTTTATTTTAAGTATATCTGTTGAGGTAAGGATAGGGTCATGTATCTTCATTACCTTGCAATTTTCAGGCTTTTCTTCAAGAATGTTGCCGTCCTCACCAATATAGACAGTTGTGGAGGTAACTATTTCCTCTCTGATAGCGTCTATAGGCGGATTTGTTACCTGTGCAAAGAGCTGTTTGAAGTAGTTGAACAGCGGCTGAGGCTCTTTTGAAAGCACCGCAAGCGGGCTGTCTGTACCCATAGCGGCAATAGACTCAGAGCCGTTCTTTGCCATTGGCAGGATAGATGTCATAACGTCCTCATAGGTATAGCCAAAAGCTTTCTGAAGTCTTTGTCTTTCCTCGTAGCCGTGTTCCTCTACCTTGATGTTTGGTATCTTAAGGTCTTTAAGTCTGACAAGGTTGCTGTCAAGCCACTCGCCGTAAGGCTGCTTTGAAGCATAGTATTCCTTAAGCTCGTCATCGTCGATAACTCTGCCCTGAACAGTATCAACAAGAAGCATTTTGCCCGGGCGAAGTCTTTCCTTTTCAACGATATTGTCTGACGGGATAGGAAGTGCGCCAACCTCAGATGAAAGGATAAGATTGCCGTCCTTTGTGATATAATATCTTGACGGACGCAGACCGTTTCTGTCAAGCACTGCACCCATGATATCTCCGTCAGAGAAAAGGATAGAAGCAGGTCCGTCCCATGGCTCCATCATAGTTGCGTAATACTGATAGAAGTCTTTCTTAGCCTGACTCATCGTGCCGTTGTTATCCCATGGCTCAGGGATCGTTATCATGACAGCCAGCGGCAGATCCATTCCACTCATGACCAAAAATTCAAGTGTGTTGTCGAGCATTGCAGAGTCAGAGCCTTCTGTGTTTACAACAGGTGTGACCTTATCAAGGTCGCCCTTCAAATGCTCAGACTTCATCGTTTCCTCACGGGCGAGCATTTTATCAGCATTGCCTCTGATAGTGTTTATCTCACCGTTGTGAACGATCATTCTGTTAGGATGAGCTCTCTGCCAGCTTGGGTTTGTGTTGGTAGAAAATCTTGAATGTACCATAGCGATAGCAGACTCGTAGTCCTTATCCTGAAGGTCAGGGAAGAACTTTCTGAGATCCTGCACCAAGAACATTCCTTTATATACTATAGTTCTGCTTGAAAGTGATACAACGTAGGTGTCCTCGTTTGACTGCTCGAACACACGTCTTGCAACATACAGCTTGCGGTCAAAGTCAAGACCCTTTTTAACGCCCTTTGGACGCTTGATGAAGCACTGCATTATCGCAGGCATACACTGGGCAGCTCTCTTGCCAAGCACCTCAGGCTTTGCAGGAACGACTCTCCAACCAAGGATCTCCAGGCCCTCTTTTTCAGCGATTATCTCAAACATCTTCTTTGCCTGATTTCTCGCAAGCTCGTTCTGTGGGAAGAAGAACATACCAACAGCATAATCTCTCTCCTCGCCAAGCGTGATTCCAAGCTCAGCGGCGGCGATCTTCTTAAAGAATTTATGTGAGATCTGAAGCAGGATACCTACTCCGTCACCTGTTTTGCCCTCTGCGTCCTTACCAGCACGATGCTCTAGCGTTTCAACGATAGTCAGCGCATTTGCAACAGTATCGTGGCTCTTTTTGCCCTTAATGTTCACAACAGCACCTATTCCGCAGTTATCATGCTCGAATTTCGGTGAATACAGGCTTTTTACATTAGTCATATCCTCCATGCGTTCCATTTTTATCACCCTTTCCTGCCAAACTGTAAAAAAATTATAGCTTATCGTTCAGCAACGTATGTTATTTCACGGCTCATAGCCGATTTTTAGCTGTTTTTAACAAAAAATTTGCAGGAAGAAATTAAAATCCTGCAATCCTGCATAAGTGCAAACAAACTCAAAGTGTGGTTTTTCACACAAATGCAAGAAAATAGCCTTTTGCCGTCTTTTTTGACGGCTTAATCATTATAACACACATTACAGCAAAATGCAAGAGCGAATGATAAAACTTGCATAAAATCATTATTAATTTTCAGTTAATCGGTATACATATATAACTTATAATTTCATATCGCTTTCCTGGGTAAATCTTGCAAACTAACGTAACAACGCTCTTTTCAGCTTATTTACAGCCATTTTCAGTGGAGAATCGTACTCTTTGTAAAAATGCTGATAATCCTTAGAATTGTTCCAGTCACCACCCCATTTCCAGCCGTGACGCCTGAAAATGCAATAGCAAAGGTCTGTTCTGTCAATCTTGTGATCAAAAGCCTTGTCACGGTCTGCATACTCTGCAGCATTGGCAGGCATGACCTTATCCCCCACTATATAAGGATTGATAAGAGGGTTTATGTCTATCGCCCTGCCGTAGCTGTGAGCCGAGATAGTGTTGGTACCAGCCACCACCCTATAGTTGAAGGCAGAGGAATTGTTATCCGCCATTGACCTTTCATCATCAGCGTCATACTCGTCAACGAGCCTGATTTTTTCTATCTCATAACCGCCCTCGAAAAGCTCATAGAAGATATCCAGAACCTCCTGCGCAAGCTTTCTCGCCACGATAAGCTCCCCCGACTGCACCTTATGCTCAAAGTCATAATATCTCACACGCAGATAGGCAAGGTCGCCAGCTTCACATAGGGATTTTCCTTATAGGAAACGCCTTTGATACGCTCTATCACCTCATTTGGAAGCTCCTCAGCCGTAAAGCCCTCTCTGTATAATATCTTTTCCATAAAAAACACTCCTTACAAAAAGCGGTCAAGGCATGATACCTTGACCGTCCTTATTATTTATCCGCAGACTTGTAGTACATAACAACAGGCGTACCGTAAGGCACGTTGTCATAAACATATTTGGCGTCGTCATAGCTCATATTTATACAGCCATGAGAGCCGTTGTATTTGTATATCTCACCGCCGAAATATCCGCCTCGCCACGTTGAATCGTGAAGACCTATTCCGCAGAGAGAAACGTTGTTCCAGAAGTTGCACTTTGTATCCCACTCGTCGCCGTCGGCATTTGTGTCTTTCATACGCTTGTTGGTCTCTTTTGACCAAAGCTTATAAACACCAGGGAGAGTTGTTCTCGCCTTAGATGTGGTCTGACCTGAAACTATATAGGTATCGAGCTTTTTCTTGCCCTTTTCATAATACCACAAGTGCTGGTCGGTAAGGTCTATCTCAATATAAGTGTCGCCTATATCATCGTCCTTGCTTCTCGCAGACTCAACGCCTGTAAAGTCATAATAACCGGTACTGTAATAGATAGGGTCTACCTTGTCAACGCTCTCGCCCTTTTCAAGCATATCCACAAGATCGTCACAAGTCTTTTCCTGATCTATCCACCAGCCGTATTTAGCATCAGAGCTTGTCGGCACGATTATGTCGCCCTGCAAAGTTGCGTGGAATTTTCTCTTAGTATTATATGTATCATACTTCTTTGCGAGCTTTTCCACATACTCCATGGCTTTCTTTCTGTCCACAGTGTAGCTTCCGTCATCTTTGAGCTTTATAATCTTCATAAGCTCCTCGCCCGTGAGAGTTTCTGTGGTGTAGTCAAAATCGTATGTGACAGAAAGCTGGAAAACGTCATTTCGTTTCTTGCAATCGTCCTCAAGGTCTGCGCTCTTCACCTTTGGAAGAGAATAACAACCTGTGTCCTTGTCAAGCTCAACGCTAAGCTCACCTGCCGCCACGCTTTGCGTAACATAAGCTTCAAGCTTTTTCATATCGGTTATCTTGTTTCCCTGCACCTCAGGGGTGATAACATAAGCCGTCTTATCCTCGTTAAGACCAAGCTTTGCATCGGCAGTTTCAACATCGCCCCAGTTTGCTTTCTCCACAAGCTTCTGAAGCTTCTCAACATCAAATGTGATGTCCTCATTAAAACTATAGGTGGAGTTCTGTATAAATCCAGAGAACCATGTTTTTCTGTTCACGCTGTCATAGATCTTCTGAAGCTCGTCCTTGCCGCTTAGTCTGTAATCAAAATCAGCCGTCTTGAAAACAACAGGCGTGCCGTCAATAGTTTTGACCGTAAGTTCATAAGGCATATCGTTCACCCCGAGCAGGTCGCAAGCCTGTTCAAATGTCTTTCCGCCCACGTCAATGCCATTCACTGTTGTGCCGCTCAGAAATCTGTTGCTATAGTAAGCTCTTCCAATGAAATATCCTCCGCCCACAACTATCACGATAGCCGCTGCCGCAGTGCCGCAGATAATGCCGATATTGTTGCGTTTTTTCTTTCTTTTCTTACTCTTTGACGAACCTTTAGCAGAGCTGTTTTTCTTCACAGATGCCGCAGTCTTTTTCTTTATTGTTGTGGAATTTTCCGTCATCAATTATCCTCCTGTACAAAATGACGTTCGGCATTTGCCGACAATGTATCAAGAATAATTATATCATGCTTTTTTCCTTTTGTCTATAGGATAGGCTGAAAAATTTGTCACAAAAAGAGTGCCGGATATTATTATTTAATGTACAAATAAACGTACTGCAAACAAACCACACGCAAACACAGTAAAAAAATATCGGGCAGATAACTCCACCCGATACAATATCAGTCTTTTATATACTTGTTCTTGACCTCGCTGTAGGTCTTGCAGAAGCGGTCATGGGAGATATACGCTCCCCAGCTCATGTTATCGTCCACCTGAGGGTCCATAACATATACCTGACCGTTTATCGTTACCTCCACCCACATATGATAGCCGTAACCGCCTGCCGCCATAGCGGTCTTGCCGTCAACAGTCTTTGCGTCAAAGCCTATGTAGTTAAGCATTGCGGCGTAAACATAAGAATACTCTGTGCAAGTGCCGTAACCGTCCTCAAGAACAGCCTTGACAGGATTTGCCCAGCCGCCGTAATCATAGACCGTGTTCTTTATAAGGTAGTCGTAACAAGCCACAGCCTTTTCGTAGTTTGTCATATCGTCTGATATTATCTTATCGAGATATTTCAGAAGTATCTTTTCTTCCTTTGCGCTGAGCGTCGCCTTTGGATCAAGCACTGCAGAATTAAGTCGCTGTGCAGGGGTCTTGCCGTTATCGGCAACAGGCACAGTGGTTGTAGTTGTAACAGGCTTTTTAGTTGTTGTCACCTTAGCGGTGGTAGTCTTTTTCTTGGTAGTAGTCACCGCAGGCGTTGTGGTCGTAACAGGGGCAGTTGTTGTCTTTGCAGTGGTAGTAGTTTTGGCAGTAGTAGTTTTCGCTGTTGTAGTCTTTTTTGTAGCCTTTGAGGCAACAGTATCGCTGTCAGTAGTGCTGACAGGGGCGGAAGTAACAGCAGAAACCTTTGTTTCAGACTTTGAAGCCTGCTGAGTTTTATTTGTCACAAGGCTTACTGATATGCTAAGCTTTGTGTCAGCGGAAGTCACGCTCTGCACTGCGGTCACTGACGCTGGCTTCTGTGCTGTAATAGAAGTTGTAACGCTGTCTGACATCAAAGTTGTTTTGGCAGTTGACTTAGTTGTTTCACTTTTGGCAGTTTTTACAGCCTTTACAGCCTCGGTCTGAGAATTTTTCGCAGTTTCCTTGATGGCTGATGTTGTAAGAACAGTTGTGATATCCCCTATCTGCTCAGATGTTTCCTTGTCAGAAACAGCAGAAATGACCTTTGCATTTTCAGGCGGCATGACCGCACATGGCTGGATAACGTTTTTATCAAGTGTCGCAAAAGTCACAGCAGATACTGTCACAACTCCGCAGGCAGAAAGCACAGCCACACAACGGGATATCCCCGACTTCAAATAACCCAATTCAGAACGCTCCTTTCAAATGTGATAAACTACACCATATTATAATGAATAAGGTTACAAAAGTCAAGGGGCATTGTAATCAAATTGTAATTTTCAAGCCGCTTTTTCGCTCGTTTATGAAGTTTATATGAACGTCAGGTTACAACCATTGTACATTTTATATCCCAGGAACGACAATAAGGGTTCTATTTTTATCACTTTTAACAAATTTCGCAAAACTTTTATTAATAATACCGAAAAACGGACACCTGCGTTACAAAAGCCCATTTTTTCCACGATATTTTACATATCTATCCACAAAATCACCCACGCAAAAAAAGAACGCTGACACAAGCCAGCGTTCCCTTTTTGAAGTATATGAAGTATATATGGAGAAAAAAGTATATGTGTAAATTTCATCTTTTTTTGTCTTTCTCTTATTGTGTTTATATTATACTCCGCCAATGTGACAGTTTTATGATAACGTGCTGAAAACTAATACACAAAAAACAAGTGCAAAAAAACGCCTGCCATATGACAGACGTTTTCTCTTAGTTTAAGTAAATTACTCAGCCTGAGGTGCTCCTACAGGGCAAGTACCTGCACAAGAACCGCAGTCGATGCACTCGTCAGCGTTAATAACACACTTACCATCAGCCTCGGAGATAGCTCCTACTGGACATGCGTCCATGCAAGCGCCGCAGCCGATGCACTCATCACTAATCTTATAAGCCATTTTCACAGACCTCCTTGCATAAATTCTACAAGTATCATATCAAATACTATACTTATATAATAACACATTTTCTGAAAAAATCAAGAGGTTTTCGGCATTTCATAAAAATTTCACATAGATTTTAAGTGATTTTTCAGTTAGTATTTACTAATCAGCTAGATGCTTGCCAATTCCTGCTGTGAGATAAGTGCAAATCCTGCTTCACTCAAAGCTTCCAGAGCGGCTGTAACGTTCTCTACTCTAAGGATAAGATAAGCCGTGTTTTCCTTAGTGTTTATGAATGCAGAATACATATACTCAACGCTGATGTTGTCATTGTAGAGAGCTTTCATTGCTTCTGAAAGTCCGCCTGGGCGGTCATTTATCTCCACTGCAAGCACCTGAGTGGTGGTAACGGAAAAGCCCTCTGTTTTCAAGGCTGAAACTGCTTTTTCAAAATCGTCAACGATAAGTCTGAGAATACCGAAATCCTTTGTGTCAGCAAGGGACATTGCACGGATATTCACATCATTATCCCCAAGTATTTTTGTAACGGCAGACAATCTGCCAGGTCTGTTTTCAATAAAAACCGAAAGCTGTTTTACTGTCATAAAATTACCCCCTGTCTTTTAGACAAGCTTTCTCTTGTCGATAACTCTAACTGCCTTGCCCTCAGAACGTGGAATGCTCTTTGGCTCAACAAGTCTTATCTTCGCCTTGATGCCAAGGATATTATGGATATCGTTGGATATCTTCTTTTCAAGATCCTCGATAGACTTGACAGTATCAGAGAACATATCGTCATTAAGCTCGACTCTTATCTCGAAAGTATCAGAATTGTTCACCCTGTCAACGACTATCTGATAGTTAGGGCTTGCCTTTGATATCTTAAGAAGCACTGACTCTATCTGCGATGGGAACACGTTTACGCCCTTAATGATGAGCATATCGTCGCTTCTGCCCATTGGCTTGCACATTTTGACGAGAGTTCTGCCACATGAGCATTTCTCTCTTGTAAGAATACAAATATCTCTTGTTCTGTATCTCAGCAGAGGGAAAGCTTCCTTTGTGATACTTGTGAATACAAGCTCGCCCTTTGAGCCTTCAGGAAGCACCTCGCCTGTGTCAGGGTCGATTATCTCTGCGATAAAGTTGTCCTCATTGATGTGCATACCAGACTGTGCTTCGCACTCGAAAGCTACGCCTGGACCGCTTGTTTCTGTCAGACCATAGATATCGTAAGCCTTGATACCAAGAAGCTTCTCTATCTCATGACGCATTTCCTCCGTCCAAGGCTCAGCACCGAAGATACCAGCTTTGAGCGTAAGCTCCTCCGGCTTTATGCCCATTTCCTTTACAGTTTCACCTATATAAGCGGCATATGACGGAGTACAGCAAAGGATAGTCGAACCAAGGTCCTGCATGAACTGTATCTGTCTTTCTGTGTTTCCTGATGACATCGGCAGAGTAAGGCAGCCCACCTTATGAGAGCCGCCGTTAAGACCTGCTCCCCCTGTAAAAAGTCCATAGCCATATGCAATGTGGCAAACATCGTCTTTTGTTCCGCCTGCGGCAACTATAGCTCTTGCACAGCAATTTTCCCAAATGTCTATATCATGCTGAGTGTAGAAAGCCACAACTCTCTTGCCTGTGGTTCCGCTTGTGGAATGTATTCTGACGCACTCTGAAAGCGGCTTTGCAAGCAGACCATAAGGATAAGCCTCACGCAGGTCAGCCTTTGAAATGAACGGCAGCTTGTGCAGGTCCTCAATGCCGTGGATATCATCAGGCGTTACGCCCTTTTCTTCCATAAGCTTCTTGTAGTATGGCACATTGTCCCAGACGTGCTTGACCTGTTTGACAAGTCTTTCGCTCTGGAGCTTTTTCATGTCCTCGTGCGCCATGCACTCGATCTCTTCGTTCCAATATTTTCCCATTGGAACACACCTCCTGTTAAAATGGTTTCGGTCATATTACTCGGGTATCAACTTTGCACAAGTATCATACGCCGTACATTTCTTCAAGCATCTTAATGCCTGTTTTCGTTTTGAACACCTTGTCACGGAAGCTTTTTATGCTCTCTTTGGAAAGGCTGTCCTCGAAAGCGTTCACAAGGAAATCTGCTTCCAAGAGTATCTGCCAGTCAAGCCCTTGGGCGCCCTCATAGGTGTGATGATGTGCAATAAGAAAGCACACCCTGTCTATGATATCCTCGTCAAAGTCAAGCTCTGTGAGCATTTTCCGTGCAGGCTCAGGACCTAACTGTTCCTGAAGCTTTCCGCCGCAGTGACCCTTGCCGTATCTCTCCTCCGCAGGCTTTATGCCTATATCATGCACCACCGACGCAACGTCAAGACAGTACATAGTGCGGATATCAAGCCCCTCTGCCCTGCCGATAACACGGGCAAAGGTATGCACCTTTATAAAGTGCTGTATACGCTTAGGGTCGCCGCTGAAAAACTCGGTCATTTTTATGATAAGACCGCTTATCTCGTCCATTATTTTACCTCTCTGCCGAGAGCGAACGCTTTTTTATTCAGTTCAAGGAACTTTGCAGGAACACAGTTTTCAAGAGCCTTCTGCCAAACGTCCTCGTCAAAAGCCATTTTAGTTGACACAACGCCCATGAGAACAACGTTTGAAGCCTTTGCAGTACCAGCCTGCTCTGCAAGTGCCAGTGCGTCAACAGCGATAACGTCAACGCCCTCTGCTTTAAGCTTGCCTATGATATCCTCAGGATAAACAGCCGCACCTGTGATAACAGGCATTGGGTCTATCTGCTGAGTTGAAGTGATGATATGTCCGCCCTTCTTGAGATATGAAACATATCTTGCGGCTTCAAGCTGTTCAAAGCTGATGATGATATCAGCTTCGCCTTTTTCAACTACAGGCGAGCATACCTCGCTGCCGTACTTAACGTATGTAACAACAGAGCCGCCACGCTGGCTCATTCCGTGTACCTCGCTGACCTTGACATCAAAGCCCTGTGAGAGAAGCACGTTTCCTATTATTCTTGACGCAAGCAGAGAGCCCTGTCCGCCTACGCCCACTATCATAATTGATCTTGTTTTCATTATTTACACCTCGAAATATATGTTATCATTAGTCGCATATCGCACCGAGCTTACACATTTCCTTGCATATGCCGCAGCCTACGCACTGTGTATGGTCGATAACGCACTTGCCGTCATGGATAGATATAGCAGGACAGCCTATCTTCAAGCACTGCTTACAGCCAACGCACTTATCCTTGTTTACCTTGAGCGGTGGATTGTGCTTTACATATTTAAGAAGTGCGCATGGACGTCTTGAAATAATAACGCTTGGTTCTTCCTTGGCAAGCTCTTCCTTGATAACAGCCTCTGTTTCAGCCATATGATATGGGTCAACGACTCTTACGCTCTTGATACCAAGTGAATGGCAGAGCATTTCAAGGTCAACGGCATAAGCAGGGTCGCCCTTGAGGTTTTTACCAGTTGTAGGGTTCTGCTGATGACCCGTCATACCTGTGATAGAGTTATCGAGAATGATAACAGTTGAATTTGTGGAGTTATATGCAACGTTCACAAGACCTGTCATACCGCTGTGCATGAATGTAGAGTCACCGATAACGGCAACAGACTTCTTCTCTGCCTCTGCGCCTCTTGCCTTGTTGAAGCCGTGAAGTCCGCTGATAGACGCACCCATGCAGATAGTTGAATCCATAGCACAAAGCGGTGCTGTTGCGCCGAGAGTGTAACAGCCGATATCGCCTGACACCATAACGCCCAGCTTATGCAGGCAATAGAACAGACCTCTGTGAGGACATCCCGGACACATAACAGGAGGTCTTACAGGCACGTTATCCTCAAATGTGATATACTCAGGCTTCTCGCCAAGTATCTTTTCGGCAACGATAGTCTGTGATATCTCGCCCATAAGGCTGAAAAGCTCCTTGCCGATAACGTTCACGCCGTTCTTCTTGCAGTGTGTTTCGATAACATCGTCAAGCTCCTCGATTACATAGACCTTTTCGCACTTTGCGGCAAAGTCCTTTATTATCTGAATTGGCATTGGGTTTACGATACCGAGCTTAAGATATGAAGCCTTGTCACCAAGTGCTTCCTTTGCATACTGATATGAGATACCGCTTGTGATAACGCCTATCTTTGTATCGTTCATCTCTACCTTGTTGAGCGGTGAAGTTTCGGCATAATCAGCGATAGCTTTCATTCTTGCCTCAACAACAGGGTGACGGCGGATAGCGTTACCAGGCATCATAACATACTTCTGGATATTCTTTTCATATGGGATATTCTCCCTTTCCTCTCTCTCGCAAAGCTCAACAGCTGACTGAGAGTGAGAAACTCTGGTGGACAGTCTTACGATAACAGGAACATCGAACTTTTCAGAAAGCTCGAAAGCAGCCTTAGCAAACTCTTTGCACTCTCCTGAATCGGAAGGCTCTATCATCATTGTCTTAGAAGCGATTGCATGGTGACGTGAATCCTGCTCGTTCTGTGACGAGTGCATACCAGGGTCATCGGCGACAGCTATTACCATACCTGCCGTTACGCCTGTGTAGCCTGCTGTGTAAAGAGGGTCAGCGGCAACGTTAAGACCAACGTGCTTCATTCCGCAGAAGCTTCTTACACCGCCTATAGAAGCGCCAAGAGCCACTTCCATTGCCACCTTTTCATTAGGCGCCCACTCAGCATATACCTCGTCATATTTTGCAACAGCTTCTGTTATCTCAGTTGACGGAGTGCCGGGGTAAGATGATACAACCTTACAGCCTGCCTCATACAGACCTCTTGCAAACGCCTCGTTTCCAAGCATTAGTTTTTTCATACAATAAATCTTTCCTTTCACTGCACCGACCATTTTTTCGTGGTCGGTAAAAATAAACAATAATTAAAATAGACACAAGTAATTATACCACAAATTTCACCAAAATGCAACAGCTTTTTTGATTTAAAGCACCAATAGAGTGTTATAAAAAGTTTGCTTACGGCAATTTTGTCAGTTTGCATAAAATATCAAGGGAGCTTCTGTGCAAAAATTCACCTACAGGCACACTTGGCACACATACACGCACACATGAAACGTGCAGCGCACGATTTGAGCAACAAAAAATAGATTGCCGACAGGCGATACAAGAGTGTTGCAAAAGGCTTAAACAAGCGGGACGTCGAGGGCGCCGTCCCCTACAGTCAACGTAAATACGCTGTTTGTATGTAGGGGCGAACAGTGTTCGCCCGTTGATTTGACATTTTTGCAATAAAATAAATCGCCGCCAGGCGATACCATAATTCCTCATTCCTCATTCTTAACACTCCTCATTTCTCATTCTCACCTCCTCACTTGTTTAAAAAATTGTACTTGAAAAAAGAGCATAAATGTTGTATAATAACAAAGTATACTTAAATTTACGTTCGGAGGATATACATAATGAAAAAATATACACTTGACGAGGTCTACACAGCCGATATGACGGCGTTTCAGAGAGAAAGATATAACAGAGTTGCAGATGAGTTTGAAAAGCTTTTCGGTGAAAAGCCAACTGCTTTCTTCTCAGCTCCAGGCAGAACTGAGGTAGGCGGCAACCACACCGACCACAACTTCGGCTGCGTTCTTGCGGCAGGCGTTTCACTTGACGTTATTGCCGCTGTCGCTCCTGACACCGAAGAGAACGTTATTACAATAAAGTCCGAGGGCTTCCCAATGGACACTGTGAACGTTGATGACGACACTATCTACGAGAACCAGAAAAACACATCTGCGGCACTTATAAGGGGTATGTCCGCAGGCTTTAAGAAGAATGGTCACAATGCCGGGGGCTTCAAGGCTTATGCAACTTCAAACGTGCTCAAAGGCTCCGGACTTTCTTCATCTGCGGCTTATGAAGTGCTTATTGGCACTATCCTCAATGGTCTTTACAACGAGGGCGAGGTTTCTGCTGTGGAAATAGCTCAGATAGCTCAGTTTGCGGAAAATGTATATTTTGGCAAGCCGTCAGGTCTTATGGACCAAATGGCTTCATCAGTAGGCGGATTTATCACTATCGACTTTGCTGACGAAAAGCGCCCTGTTATCGACTCTGTAAAGTTCGATTTCACAAAAAGCGGTCACGCACTGTGTATCGTTGACACAAAGGGCAATCATGCCGACCTCACCCCTGAGTATGCGGCTATCCCAGCGGAAATGAAGTCTGTTGCGGCTTTCTTTGGCAAAAAGGTGCTGAGAGAGATAACAAAGGAACAGCTTCTTGAAAACATCTGTGCCGTTAGAGAAAAGTGCAGTGACAGAGCTGTGCTTAGAGCGCTCCACTTCTTTGACGATAACGAGAGAGTTGGCAAGGAAGCTTTCGCACTTTCAGAGGGCGACTTTGACGCTTTTCTGAGCCTTATCAATGAATCAGGAGATTCATCATTCAAATATCTTCAGAACATCTATGCTTCTCCTGCCCCAAACGAGCAGGGTCTTTCACTTGCTCTGTATCTTGCAAAGCAGGCTCTTGGCGGTGAGGGTGCTTGCAGAGTACACGGCGGTGGCTTTGCAGGAACTATCCAAGCGTTCGTACCTGAAAAGAAGCTTGAAGCTTTCAAGGCTGAAATGGAGAGAGTATTCGGTGAAGGCTCATGCTATGTGCTGTCCATAAGACCTGTTGGCGGCGTGCAGATCGACCTTTAATATAGGAGTTGTCATGAAAAATCCATTTGCAGGCTTGAAGAAAAAGCAGGTGAAGTTGCAGTTTTCCACCTGCGGAGAGATAATGATAGACGGACTTCCCTTTGCTTTCGGAGTGGAGAGTGCAGGGAAAGCGTCAGACAAAGGGCTTTGCGTTTCGATATCGGGTGAAGCTGTCAATGACGGACGTGTTACCTTTTCAAACCTTGAATACTACGAAAACCATGGCGGAAAGATAACCCTTGTGAAGCATGGCTTTTCACTTGTCACCAAAAAGGACGGCAAGAAAATTTATCAGGCGAAGTTTACCAAAATACCTATCGCCGAAAAGGACACCTCAGTGCTTTTCAGAAAGCTCACCGAGGAAGAGGTCGTCCAACGGCTCAACTGCGAGATAGCTTTTAAGGTGACCCCTCATTTCAGCGGTGAGGACACACCCGAAGTCATGCTCACAGTTTATCCTTATGAAAATATGCTCACAGGGTCGGCTGTGCAGTGGCTAAAGGTCACGTCTGATAAGGACTATTTTCTGCACAAATATTCTAATAAATAACAGGAGAGTTTATCCCATATGAGAATGAGAAGAAAGAAAAATCTTGAGGCACGTCTTGAAGCCTGCGGAGATTATATTTTATATCTTGACCGTGACGAGAAGAATTTTCAGGACAAATCAAACAAACAGCTTATTGACTTTGAGAAGATATTCGGAAACAGCAATCCCCTTGTGCTGGAGATAGGCTGTGGAAAGGGTCAGTTTGCAAGAGAGATAGCAAAGAGAAATCCTGACAAGAATTTCCTTGCAGTAGAAAAAAGCAGTAACGTTATAGTTGACGCCGCACAAATGGCTATAGACGAGGGCATACCGAACCTGAGATTTGCAAGGGGCGAGGCTGAATATCTGGATTGCTTTATCCCTGAAAAGTCAGTGGAGTGTATCTACCTTAACTTTAGCTGTCCGTATCCTAAAAATACATACGCACGTCATAGGCTCACATACCGAGCTTTTCTTGAAATATACAGACGTATCCTTGTGGACAAAGGCGAGATATACCAAAAGACCGACAATATGCACTTTTTTGAGTTCTCCTTGGAGGAGTTCTCTGCGGCAAATTACGGACTTAAAAACATTTCTCTCGACCTTCACAACAGCGGCTTTGAGGGCAATATCGTAACGGAATATGAGAAGAAATTCTCAGACATGGGTATGCCTATCTACAGATTGGAGGCGTTCGTAAAATAATGAGCGACCAGATAAATCCAATTGTCAGCGAGGAAGATATGGGTGCTGACAGCAAGCTTCGCAAATGGTCAACAGGCAGAAAAGCCAAGTGGATAATTTGGATAGTCGTTATTCTTGCAGTAGCACTCGGCTTCTGGCATCAGCACTATATGCGCTCTGACAGCCAGATAAAAGCCGTTTTCAATGACAATAAGGCTAACTTTCAGACCACTGCGGAATTTATGATAGAAAGCATTTCATGCGAAAAGCCGACACTGCCAAAGGGCAAATGCTCCATTAAATCACTCACTGAAAACAATGCCTGCAAGTCTGTGAAGAAAGAGCTTGAGGAGCTGGAGCGCAGAAATATCACATATATCGACTGTGACGGCTTGACAGTGAAATTTTATACCATTTATGACCATTACTATATTTACCGCTCACCCATAAGCTCATCAGGGGGCGAGGATAACCTCGGTGACGGGTGGTCTTATGTAAAAACAAGTAAAAGCTGATTTTTTATGGACGAAAAAATTATTTTCGTCACTATTTTCTTTAAACAAAAAAAGAACGACCTGCATTGCAAGCCGTTCTCTTTTTATGCAATAATATTAATTCTGCAAATTAGTTGTTGATGAGCTTCTCGTCATCGTTGTTCCAGCTGTAGAGCTTTCTGATCTCCTTACCAACCTTCTCAGAAGGATGCTCAGCATGGAGCTTTCTCATAGCCTTGAAGTGTACCTGTGAACCAGCGTCGCTCATATCAAGGAGGAAGTCCTTAGCGAATGTACCGTCCTGAATGTCAGACAGAACCTTCTTCATAGCCTTCTTTGTGTCCTCAGTAACGATCTTTGGACCTGTGATATAGTCGCCGTACTCAGCTGTGTTAGAGATAGAATATCTCATGCCCTCGAAACCTGACTGATAGATAAGGTCAACGATGAGCTTCATCTCATGGATACACTCAAAGTATGCGTTTCTTGGGTCATAACCAGCTTCACAAAGTGTTTCAAAACCAGCCTGCATAAGTGCGCAAACACCACCGCAGAGAACTGCCTGCTCACCGAAGAGGTCTGTTTCTGTTTCTGTTCTGAATGTTGTCTCAAGAACACCTGCTCTTGCTCCGCCGATACCAAGTGCATATGCAAGTCCGATATCCTGTGCGTTGCCTGTTGCATCCTGCTCAACTGCGATAAGGCAAGGTGTACCCTTACCAGCCTGATACTCAGAACGTACTGTGTGACCAGGAGCCTTAGGTGCGATCATGATAACATTGACATTCTTTGGTGGTACGATGCAGCCGAAGTGAATGTTAAAGCCGTGTGCGAATGCAAGAGTCTTACCCTCTGTGAGGTATGGCTCGATAGATTTCTTATAAAGTGCAGCCTGCTTCTCATCAGGAATAAGGATCATGATGATGTCAGATGTCTTTGCAGCTTCCTCAGTTGTCATAACTGTAAGACCCTGCTGCTCAGCCTTTGCCCAGCTCTTAGAACCTTCGTAAAGACCTACTACTACGTCAACACCGCTCTCCTTAAGGTTGAGTGCATGAGCGTGACCCTGTGAACCGTAACCGATAATGGCAACTCTCTTACCCTTGAGTACGTTAATGTCGCAATCCTGCTGATAGAATATTCTTGCCTGTGCCATTGTTAATTCCTCCAAATTCAGAAATTTAAGATTTATTTTATGTACCTTTCGGCTATATAATCAAAGTTTATTTGCCTGCATTGAATGTGTCAGAGCCTTTCTCTATTGCGATAGTGCCTGTTCTTACCATTTCGATTATTCCGTAAGGTGCTATGACCTCCTCAAATCTGCAAAGGTGAGCGTAAGTGTCGCAAAGCTCCAATGTCATTGTCGTAAGCGTTATATCCATGACCTTAGCCCCTGTGATATCCGCAATAGTCATTATCTCACTGCGTCTGTTTGCGACCGCAGACACCTTGACTATCATAAGCTCTCTTGCGAGATACTCATTAGCCTCAAAAGTCTTTACCTTGATGACTTCTATAAGCTTATTGAGCTGTTTCTCGATCTGCTCAACTGTATGCTCGTCACCGTCAGCAACTATCGTTATTCTTGAAACGTCAGGGTCATGAGTCGGACCTACTGCAAGGCTCTCGATATTGAACCCACGTCTTGAAAACAGTCCGGAAATTCTTGATAGAACACCGCTGTGGTTTTCTACAAGAACTGAGATCGTATGTTTCATAAATCAACCTCCATAAGGAAACCTTTCCTTGATTTTTAATTATATCAGTTTATTATTAAGATTTCTTGAACGTAAACGCTATATACTGTAAACGCTACAGATAGTTAAAATATCGACCTTATAATGTTGGCATATCCTTATCCACAACGACTTCAACAAGGCATATACCCTTATGTTCAGCAAGCATTTCGACGCCCTTTTCCATAGTATCATCGTCATAAACTCTCATTGCAGGTATGCCATAAGCTTCTGCAAGCTTGATAAAGTCAGGAGAGCCGTCAAGAAAAACTGCTGTCTGTCTGTCATGATAGCCGTTTGTCTGAAGCTCTCTTACCATGCCAAGGCGGTTGTTTGTCATTACTACCACCTTTATATCAACGCCGAACTGAACAGCTGTTGCAAGCTCCATGAACGACATCTGAAAAGCTCCGTCACCGCATATAGCAACTGTTGCTCTGCTGTCGTCAGCCATTTTTGCACCTATCGCCGCAGGCACAGAATAGCCCATCGTACCCATGCCGCCTGAGGTAAGAAGTCTGCCCTCTTTGCGGAACTTATATTCAGTGCAGGTCCATATCTGATTTTGTCCAACATCTGCCACAACAGTAACATTGGCAGGCATTTTCTTTGCAAGCCTGTCGATAAACACCCTCGGATTGACAGTACCCTTTGCAGGCTCAACATACTTTCTCTCGCCCCCAAGGGTCTTGATGTGAGCTATCCACTCATCGTGCTTCATAGGCTTTGCAAGCTCCGTCATTTGCTGTAAAACAAGCTTTGCGTCGCCAACGAGAGGCAGGTCAGCACCGATATTCTTGCCTATCTCCGCAGGGTCGATATCTATATGTATTATCTTAGTAGTTTTCTCCAGAGCCAAAGGTGTTTTAACGGCTCTGTCGCCAACTCTTGCGCCCACAAGGAACAGCACGTCGCACTCATTCACAGCAGCGTTAGCCATTTTGACACCGTGAGTACCTATCATGCCGCAGAAAAGCTGATCGTCATCAGGGAAAACAGAAATGCCCATCATAGTTGTGATAACAGGTATCTGCATAAAGTCGGCAAGCTCTCTTATCTCGTTCTCAGCGTGAGCGGCAAAAACACCTCCGCCAATACAGATAAGCGGCTTCTCAGCCTCTTCCAACGCCGCCATTACACGCCTTACCTGAACGTAGTTGCCCTTTGTGGTAGGCTTATAGCTTCTTATCTCGCACTTTTCAGGGTACTCAAAGTCGATAACAGCTTTCTGAACGTCCATAGGGATATCTATAAGCACAGGACCCGGTCTGCCCGTGCCTGCAATATAGAAAGCCTCTTTGAACACTCTCGCAGTGTCCTCAGGGTCTTTGAGAAGATAGCTGTGCTTAACGAACGGCTCAGCCGAGCCTGTAATGTCAGCCTCCTGAAAAACGTCAGAGCCTATCTGGTCGGTATTCACCTGACCTGTTATGCACACGATAGGTATAGAATCCGCATAAGCGGTAGCAATAGCAGTAATAAGATTAGTTGCACCCGGACCTGATGTAGCGATACAGACCGCAGGCTTACCTGAAATTCGTGCATAGCCGTTAGCCGCATGACCACCGTTAGCCTCCTGTCTCACAAGCACCTGCCTGATGTCGTTTTCAGCATCCAGCAAAGCGTCATAGAAAGGACAGATAGCAGCTCCGGGATAGCCAAAGACGACTTTTACGTTCTCAGCTTTCAAACATTCAACCATAGCCTGACTTACAGTCATCTTCATAATAAAGTCGCCTCCATAAAAAATTTTCTGTATAAATTATCATATAAAGTGATAAAACATACAAAGCTGTGATTTATTATACCATATTTATAAGATTTCGTCAAGTATCGTTAGCATACGAAGGAATATTTACGTTAGCATACGAAGGAATATTTATGCTTAAAAAAATTTCGCAAAAAAATTTGAAAAAGGGGTTGACAAGACAGATGAACTGTGCTATAATGATTAAGTCGCTGAGAGAGAACGACACAAAAACAAATAATTAATGTGGACAGGTGTCCGAGTGGTTTAAGGAGCTGGTCTTGAAAACCAGTGATACGGCAACGTACCGTGGGTTCGAATCCCACCCTGTCCGCCACATTTTTTATATATACAGGTTTGCGGATTTACCCAAGTGGTGAAGGGGCTCCCCTGCTAAGGGAGTAGGTCTGGAAACGGGCGCGAGAGTTCAAATCTCTCAATCCGCGCCAGCAAAAGTTTAAGCTTTTGCTTGTATCCGCTTTACGTTATGTAGAGCGGATTTTTTATTATATAAATACACAAACGCCGCAGAGATATCTGTCCTCTGCGGCGTTTTTTATTCTGCAAGCCCTGCGGCACTTTTCATTCTGTCTTTGAAGAAATGGTCGAATACTGCCACGCACCTTCCCACAAGGAGCATAGCCGCCACCGTTCCGATACCGATACCTATTATCCGCTTGTCAAACAGCAGACCTATCACGCAGGCAATGGCAACACACGATGCGTCAAGTATATTCTTGCCAAAGCCCATGTTCTTTCCAAAGGCTTTTCCTATAGCCTGAGCAAGACCGTCGGCTGGGTTCGGCACGAACTTCATGGCTATCATCATTGACATTCCAGCACCCGTGCAGATTATCGCTGCTGCAAGATACAGCGTGTTTTGCCACAAATGTCCGAAATTGAAATCTAGCAGCTTTGAAAACATATTCAGTAGCATGCTGAACACAATGCTGAATGGTATTTGCAGCCAGTCTATAACAGTTCTGTCGCTGCCTTTTATTATCATTTCTATCACAACGAACAGTGCATATGTAGCAAAAGTCACAAGAGAAAAATTCACATCCCATATACTCGATATGGCAAATGGCACTGATATAATAGTGGATACACCTAGCCCTGTTTTGATGTTCATCGTTATCCCTGCTGCAAGTATCACAAGCCCCATGGCATATATAGCCGCCCTTGCGGCATAATTCTTCTTTTCCAAACTAGATTCGCCTCCATACCAATTATACCACCTTCATCACACTTTTTCAAGAGCACAAAAAAGCTGCCGCACCAAAAGGCACAGCAGCTTTTATACTATATAATAGTATCAGAGTTATTGATTATTCCTTTGGACCTGCTGATACAAGAGCCTTACCTGCTGGGTTGCCCTCATACTTAGCAAAGTTCTTAACAAATCTGCTTGCAAGATCCTTAGCCTTTGTCTCCCACTCGGAAGCGTCAGCATATGTGTCACGAGGATCGAGAATTGCAGGATCAACGCCTGGAAGCTCTGTTGGAACTTCAAAGTCAAAGTGTGGTATCTTCTTTGTAGGTGCGTTGAGAATATCGCCGTTAAGGATAGCGTCGATGATTCCACGAGTATCCTTGATAGAGATTCTCTTGCCTGTGCCGTTCCAACCTGTGTTTACCAGGTATGCCTTAGCACCGCTCTTCTCCATCTTCTTAACAAGCTCTTCAGCATACTTTGTTGGGTGAAGCTCAAGGAAAGCCTGACCGAAGCAAGCTGAGAATGTTGGTGTAGGCTCAGTGATTCCACGCTCTGTACCTGCAAGCTTTGCAGTAAAGCCAGAGAGGAAGTAATACTGTGTCTGCTCTGGTGTGAGGATAGATACTGGAGGCAGTACGCCAAATGCGTCTGCTGAAAGGAAGATAACGTTCTTTGCAGCAGGTGCAGAAGAAATAGGTCTTACAATGTTCTTGATATGGTCGATAGGATAAGATACACGAGTGTTCTCTGTAACGCTCTTATCAGCAAAGTCGATCTTGCCGTTCTCGTCAAGAGTTACGTTCTCAAGAAGAGCATCTCTTCTGATAGCGTTGTAGATATCAGGCTCAGATTCCTTATCAAGGTTGATTACCTTAGCATAGCAGCCGCCCTCGAAGTTGAATACTCCGTTGTCGTCCCAGCCGTGCTCGTCGTCACCGATAAGAAGTCTCTTAGGGTCTGTAGAAAGTGTTGTCTTACCTGTACCGGACAGACCAAAGAAGATAGCTGTGTTCTCACCGTTCTTGTCTGTGTTAGCTGAGCAGTGCATTGAAGCCATGCCCTTGAGTGGAAGGAAGTAGTTCATCATTGAGAACATACCCTTCTTCATCTCTCCGCCGTACCAAGTGTTGATGATTACCTGCTCACGGCTTGTGATGTTGAACATAACTGCTGTCTCAGAGTTAAGACCAAGCTCCTTATAGTTCTCTACCTTAGCCTTTGAAGCGTTGTATACAACGAAGTCAGGCTCAAAGTTCTCAAGCTCCTCAGCAGTTGGCTTGATGAACATATTTGTTACAAAGTGAGCCTGCCAAGCAACCTCAACGATGAAACGGATAGCCATTCTTGTATCCTTGTTAGCGCCGCAGAATGCGTCAACTACGAAAAGTCTCTTATTTGAAAGTTCCTTGATAGCGAGTTCCTTAACAGACTTCCAAGCCTCCTGTGAAGCTGGGTGGTTGTCGTTCTTGTACTCGTCAGAAGTCCACCAAACAGTGTCCTTAGAATTTTCGTCCATAACGATGAACTTATCTTTAGGTGAACGGCCTGTATAAACGCCTGTCATAACGTTTACTGCGCCAAGCTCACTTTCCTGACCCTTTTCATAGCCTTCGAGTGTTGGCTTTGTTTCTTCCTCGAACAGCTGCTCGTAAGAAGGGTTGTAAACAACTTCTGTAGTTCCGGTGATACCGTACTTGCTCAAATCGATCTTTGACATGTTGCAATAACTCCTTTTCAAAAAAATATCGTTAATAGGCGCTATAATGAAACAGCATACGCTGACACATTCATTTTCTTTCCTTATTATTAAGCATAAGCTATACAGAAATTCATCTGACAATTGAAAACACACTGCCAGCATTTCATGCTGTGCTCCTATTACAGCAATATAATTATACCACATATTTTTCTGAATTGCAAGGGTAAACGCAGATTTTGTGAGCTGATTTTTTACATTTCGTTTAAATCTATGATGATTTTTTATGAATAAATGTAATTTCATGGTATAAAATAGATAATAAAAGATATTGACTATTATCAATAGTTAGTTTAAGCTTGCGCGGACGATTTTGCAGTATCAATATAAAATAATTGCATTTTTATGCTTCTTTGCAAAAAAACGCCCTGAATTATGCAGGCAAATTCCGCTTTCCTGCAAACAGAAAAAAGGCAGTCCACAAGGAACCGCCTTTCTCCGAAATATCAACAATAGGGGAGATCTTATTTACTTTTTCTTCTTAGCCATGACCACAGCCGCACCGCTCAGAAGTGCAAGAGCGAATGCTCCGCCTGCAACGCCGGTTGATGGGTTTGTGTTTGAAGCGTTTGAAGCTGCCTTTGAGCTGCTGTCTGACTTGCTGTCAGCTGCCTTGCTGTCGGCAGAAGAGCTGTCAACAGCAGAACTGCTTGATATATCAGAAGAATTATCAGAGCTGTTCTCGCTGTCAGGCTGTGAAGAAGCAGGTGTTTTCTTTACAAGGTTTGCCACAGCATCGTTTATAGCCTTTGCCATAGCGTCCACCTCAGCCTGCTCTGTGATGTTCTTTGTTCTGTCAATAGCGGCAAGAGCCTTTTCGACTTCTGAGAAGTCCTCATAATCGTCCTTGTTGAGAGCCTTTGCGGCTTTCTCTGCCTTGTCAAGCTCTGTATAGTCTGCTGACTTGTATGCAAGTTCAAAAGCCTGTGTATGTGTTGCGATATCTGCTGAAATAGTTATTTCCTTGCTGAGAAGCTCGCAATCGTCAGCAGTTACCTCTACTGTGTAAGTGCCTGCTGTAAGCATTGCAGTATTACTTGTTATCTCTTTTTCGTCTACCTTTATTACAACATTTTTCAGGTCAGCAGGTGTTACTTCAAAATCAACTGCATACTCCTTAGTTGGCAGGACAGGCGTTTTTCCCTCAACATACTGATACTTTGCACCGTCGGCTGTCAGCTCGTCATAAAATTCTTTTGTTGTCATATAGTCATAAGCTTTAGCCTTGCCTGCTTCTTTATTTGAACCGCAAGCTTCAACATCTTCTGTTTCTGTGAAATAGTTGTTTTTAAAGTCAGTTGTAGACGAGGAATCCTTCCCCACTATTCCGCCGAAACGTGTATATGGCTTTTTGGCTGAGTACTGTGAAAGGTCAATTTCTCCTGCAAAATAGCAATCACTTACAGAACCGCCGGCTACTGAACCAACGATACCGCCTACATCTGTGGTTCCGTTGCCAACCGGCGTGAGTTTTCCTGTAACATAGCTGTTTATAACCTTGGAATCGCCATACAAACGTCCTACGATACCGCCGGCGTCTGGTGCAGCATATACCATATCGCCTGTGCTTGAACAATAGCGGACTTCCGTTCCAATCTGCGCATATCCAACTATACCGCCGACATAAACACTTCCGCTGTCGCCTGAGATAGTTATGTCTGCTGTGTTCTCACAATATTCAAAAGTTGTGCCGTATGCCTGACCTACCATGCCTATGAAGCCATAAACATATTTGCCGTTATTGTTGAACGATACGTTTGACACACAATCAGAAATAGTACAATCACCTGCAAATCCTGCAATAGTGCCATAAACAGTATATTCGTTATCAGTATTTGTCACATCCAGATTTCCCTCTATAGTCAGACCTGATACCTCTGCTTCCTCGATATCGCCAAAGAAACCGACCAACAAATCTTTACCATAAATAGACGTAAAATCAATGTTTGAAATAGTATGACCGTTTCCGTAGAATTTGCCGCTGAAACAATGTTCAATATAGCCGTTTTCATCGAAAACGTTTCCGATAGGCGTCCATACAACACCTGTCAAGTCAAGGTCATTTTCAAGAACAACAACTGCGTCCTTATTCTTGTCATAATCTCCGTTGTTTACCGCTTTTGAAAACGCCAACAGGTCGTCAACAGTTTTTATTACCGTCTTATTATCGTCTGCAAATGCCGTTGTCGGCACAAACAAAAGACAGCCCGTCACCAAAAGACTTAAAATTTTCTTTTTCATTCTAATTCCTCCATAATATTTTTTTGTTGCTGATTTTTCTTTTTTACTCAGAACATAATTTTACTCGATTATTTTAACATAGCCTACACACTTTGTCAATAGATTTGGCACAAACGGTCAAAAACCTGCACAAGCGGTAATAAAATAAATGAATAATGCTTGAATTTTGCTTTGATATGTGTTATTATATATTAAGAAATCATGTATAAGAAAGGATTTTTACAGTATGAGAGTGGCATTGGTAGACGATAATAAAAACGACCTTGCACTTCTTCATGAATATATTTCCGAACAAACCGCTCACAGCTGTCAGATAGATACGTTTTCAAGCGGAGAAAGCTTTTTGTCATGTTGGCAGATGGGAGCTTATGATCTGGTTGTGCTTGATATATTCATGGGGAAAATGACAGGGATAGAGGTCGCAGAAAAGCTTCGTGAAACAGACAAAAGCGTCCATATCGCATTTGGAACCTCAAGCAACGAGTTTGCAAGCGAAAGCTACGACCTCAACGCCTGCTACTATCTTTGCAAGCCCTTTCAGGCTGACAAAGTAAAAGCCATGCTTGACCGGATCGGTTCTGATGAAATTGATCGTATGCGTTCCGTTAAGCTTCCCGATGGTCAGAACGTGATACTCAGAAATGTTATCTACATAGACTGTGCGTCACATATCGTGACTATCCATTGCACAGACGGTGAAAACATAGTTTCAAGAAATTCTTTCGCTGAGATCGAGAGCATTTTTTGCAGTCATTCATACTTTTACACCTCCACCAAAGGCGTCATCGTGAATTTCTATGAGATAGCCCAGCAAAAAAGCGACCTTTTCATAATGAGCGACGGCACACATATCCCCATAAGTCGCCGAAAATCCAGAGAAACACTAGACGCCTTCGCTCAGTTTCGCTTCAGTGATCTGCGAAAAGGCGGTGAGCAGTAATGCCTCCTTTATACCGCCTTGTGGAAGTGGGCATATATTCCCTTCTGAATTTTCTGCCACTTATGGTGCTTGCCCTTTATCCCTTCCGGCATAGACTTCGCTTTTCCAAAACAGCTACCGTGGGACTTGTTGTGGCTCTTTCACTGGTGCAGATCTTTTTAGGCTGGCAGGCGGCATTTTTCAGCACAAATGCAGGTCTGCTAAGTGCAGTCAGCACCCTGCTCTATGCGGCTTTTTACTTTTTCGCTGTGAAGGTCAAGGTCGGCAAAACAGGCTTCACACTGCTTCTGCTGTCAAATAACGCAAGCTTTATCGTCATTACCTCAAAATGTCTGGAGGGCATTCTGTTCCCGTCACTTGCCTATGAGTCATACCGCTGGTCGTTTTCCCTTTGTATGCTTATGACAGAAGCCGTGGTATGGGGACCGCTTTTTATCTACATGAAAAAGGTCTACACACCTGCGGTGGAAAGAGAGCCGTCAGGTCTGGAGTGGCGCTATCTTTGGCTTATCCCATTTACGTTCTATATAATATGGTATTATACTCTCTACGGCAACTCTGCGAAAAGCAGCTTAGAGCTTGCTCTGGAGCCAAAGAACACCATAGCTCTGTTCTTTATAAACGCAGGGGCATTTCTGGTGTATTACATCGTGGCACGGCTGGTCATCGAGCAGCAGAAAAATCTGCGGCTTCAGGAAAATAACCACCTGCTTGAAATGCAGAACCTGCAATATGACTATTTGCAGGATAAGATAAAAGAAACAAGACGCTATAAGCATGATGTCAG
The DNA here is from genome assembly GCF_003462045.1 of Ruminococcus sp. AM31-15AC. Classification (NCBI taxonomy): domain Bacteria; kingdom Bacillati; phylum Bacillota; class Clostridia; order Eubacteriales; family Oscillospiraceae; genus Ruminococcus; species Ruminococcus sp. AM31-15AC. The sequence goes on from NZ_QTYG01000026.1 coordinate 33,805, forward strand.
ACATCATATCGCTCTTATGCAGGAGCTTCTGAAAAAGGGCGAATACGATAAGCTTTCGGAATATCTCAACGCTTTCAGGGATTCTATGCCCGATATATCAGAACGCATTTACTGCAAAAACACATCTGTAAGCGCACTTCTTGCATATTTTGCTCAAATAGCGGAAAGCAGCGGCATTGAATACAAGGTGAGCGCTGACATCCCAGATGATATAAAAATAGACATAACCGACCTCTCTGTGCTTTTCGGAAATCTTATCGAAAACGCCATTCACGGCTGCGCGTCTGACAGTGCAAAGAATAAAAAAATAATAATCAGAGCAAAGGCTGACAGCTATTCCCTTTGCTTGGCGGTGGACAACACCTTCACTGGAACTATCCTCACCAACCCCGAGGCGGTTTCCTTTCCTCAAAACGCAAAGGCAAAGGGATCGGCACAGAGTCTGTCAAGAACATTGCCGCCAAATACAATGGCGTAGCTAAATTTGAATACGGTGACGGAATGTTTTACGCTTCCGTAATGCTGAACATATGAAAAAAGCGGAAAGCTCGCAAAGAGCCTCCGCTTTTTCTGTTTTATCATCCTCCAAGCTTTACATTTTCAATTGTTGCCACAACAAATAATTCACATATCATTTATAAAATGTTCCTTGCATCTTTTGTGCAAAATGCTATAATCTAATTGAAAATACGGAGAGAATTCCGTATAAAGTTAATAAATCAAACAAATCGGAGGTAATTCATTATGATGGGAAGACTCAGAGCAATGCGTGAGCCGCTCAAATATGTTCAGGGCAGAGATGCTACACTTAAGTTTCATGAAGAAATGGGCTATATGGGCAAAAGGTGGCTGTTTGTATGTTCAAACAGCGGCTACAAAGCCTGTCATGACAAGATAGAGAAAAGCTTTGGCGAGCTTGACGATTACAGACGTTACGAAGTTTTCGGAGGCATATCAAGCAAGGGCGAGATCGCCAAAATGGAAGAGATAGTAAAGGCTGACAACATCGACACAGTCGTTGCAGTTGGTGGCGGAAGCGCAGTTGATACTGCAAAGGCTACAGCATACTACACAGGCAAGCACATTGTTATCGTGCCTACAGTTGCGGCAACAGATGCGCCATGCACAGGTCTGTCAGTAATATACAATGATGACCACAGCTTTGACAAATATCTTTTCTATCCTACCAATCCGGACGCAGTAATGGTAGACACAACAGTTATCGCAAACGCACCTGTAAAGTTCCTTATTGCAGGCATGGGCGATGCACTTGGTACATATTTTGAGGGCAGAGCTTCCATAAGAACAGAGTCTGCAAGCCTTGAAGGCACAGGCATCACAAGAGCAGGACAGGCACTTGCAAGACTTTGCTATGACACGCTGAAAACATACGGCAAGCAGGCAGTTGAGGCTTGCAAGGTACACGCAGTTACACCTGCCCTTGAAGCTATCTGCGAGGCTAACGTATATCTTTCAGGCGTTGGAGCAGACAACGTAAACTGTGCGGCTGCACACTCGTTCTACAATGGCGTAACATCATTGGGAATCAAGCACGCAGACCACGGCTGTTGTGTAGCCCTTGGCACACTGGTTCAGCTTGTACTTGAGGGTGCGCCAAAGGAAGAGTTTGAAGAGGTACAGAACTTCTGCCTTGAAGTGGGACTTCCTGTCACACTCGAGGAGATCGGTGTAACGACACCTGAGCAGGTAGAAACTATCGCAAAGAACGCTTGTATCCCAGGCGAAACTATCCACAATCTTGCAGGCGACGTACAGCCTATCGAGCTTTATGACGCTATCATGCAGGCAGACGCAATGGGCAAGATAGCGTTGGGAAAATAAAGAATAGTTTATATTTAAAATAATATTGCCACCCACGGCTGATTTGAACTGACCCCAAAAAGTTAGACAAAGATTCAAAAGAAAATTTATGCAAAGCGACTAAGAGGAATTTTGGTCGCTTTTGTTATGCAGCTTCCTGTCTGAAATCTATAGGAGATAGACCATTAAGCTTAAGCTTGATGCGTTTGTTGTTGTACCATTCTATGTATTCATGAAGCTCTTGAATAAAATGCTCGACAGAATGAAATTCCTGCAAATAGAGAAGCTCTGTTTTCAGCAAGCCGAAGAAATTCTCGGCACAGGCATTGTCAAGACAATTCCCCTTTCGGGACATACTCTGCCTGATGCCTTTCTCTTTGAGCATTTTCTGATAGTGCTTGTGTTGATACTGCCAGTCTTGGTCTGAATGAAGAATCAGATTTGTGTTGTCCGGTATTTTTGTAAATGCTTTCTCAAGCATATCCGTTACCTGATTCAAATTCGGATGACGACTTAGATTGTATGAAATCACTTCGCCATTATATAGATCAATGATCGGTGACAGATATAGCTTAATTCCAAACAAAGCAAATTCAGTAACGTCAGTTACCCACTTTTGATTTGGCTGATCTGCTTTGAAATTCCGTTCCAGAAGATTCGGTGCAATTCTGCCGACATTACCCTTGTATGAGTGGTACTTATGCATACGAACATGGCAAAATATGCCCATTTTACGCATCAGTTTCTGTACTGTCTTGTGATTGACAACAAATTTCTTCTTCAATTCTTTGGTGATTCTCCGATATCCGTAACGACCTTTGCTTTCATCGTAAATGCGGCGTATTTCAGTTTTGATCTCAGCATATCGATCCGGCTTTGGATGATCAAATTGCTTACTGTAATAGTAGTAGGTACTGCGGGGAATATCAGCAATCTCAATGAGCAGCCCTATCTTATGTTCATGCCTCAGTTCCCATATCACTCGTGCTTTTTCTCTTGCCGTACCCGCTCGTCAACCAAGGCATTCAATTTTTTTAAGTATGCGTTCTCCGCACGAAGACGCTGTACTTCTGCAATCAGATCTTCTTCTTTCTTAATTTTCGGAGGTCGCCCTGTGGATTTCCTTCCTCTGCGTTCTGCGTAAAGTCCATCCGCTCCTTCCTCAAGATAGATTCGTTCCCATGCTGTTACTCTGCTATTCGGTATGTCAAATTGACGTGCAGTTTCACGATAGCCTAACTTTTCTCTGTGCATTGTTTCCACTACTTTGATTTTGAATTCCGGTGTGTATCTTTTGTTCGGTTGTCCTTTTGGCATAAAAATGCCCCCTTTTGTTGGATTTTTTATTGGTATATTTCTATTATACCACATTGTCTAACAAAAGGGGAGCATTTCATAACCAAGCGGCGATTTCTTTTTTGTTTTTTATCATCTATATATACCCATATCACAAGTACTATAATGCCTAATATAATAAGTTGCATTATTTTTCAGCTCCTTCATTTCTCCTCATACCTTTCCCCCATCGCCCCGATCTCTGCCAGCATATCCTCCACCAGCGGTTTTGGCTCAAGGACTTTTACCCACGAGCCTTGGGAGAGCAGGTACATTATTATCCCCCTGCCGTAGTTGACCTCGGCAGTTATAACACTCTTTGTGCCGTTCTGCTCAATGATTTTTGCGGTGGGCAACCTGTCAAGAACTGCCTGCAAAGACAACCCCGAAAACTCAAAGGTTATCCGCACGTTGTCCCCTGGAAACATAAACTGATTTTTCTCACGCAGGTCGCCCTCGTCAAAGCTGTGCTCACGATCAAGCTGGAAATTTTCCCTGTGCTCAACAATATTTTTTATCCTGTCAATGCGGAAATACCTCGCCTTGTACTGGGTATCATCTGCCGCATATGCGATAAGATAAAAATAATATTCGCTGAACATTATCGCCGCAGGCTTCAGCTTCCTAACAACTTCGCTCCTGTCCATTTTCAGATATGTTACCGAAATGACCTTCTTACCATCAATGCACTGCACAAGACGCCAAAGATTGTTTATCACGCTGTTGCAATCAGAGCGTACCTCGTGATAATGATATATCTCCCTGAGGATCACCTCATCAAGAAGCTTTCGGTCATTGGCAGTGGTAAACTTTCTCAGCTTAGATACAATGAATAGCATATCTTCTTTGCTGAAACAACGTGCCCCGAGTATCACTTTTACCAAGGCAAAAAGTTCCTGATTTTTCAGAAACTCGTCGCTTTTAAGTATGTAAGCCCTGTCCTTGTGCGAATATGTGACCTCGGCATTTTGCATAAGCTCCCTGTGTTCCGCAAGAAAATCGTTTATCCTTGCAACGTCACGACTGACACTCTTTGATGATATCCTATACTCCTCCGCAATAAGCCGATTAGGCACGACCTCGCCGTGCAAAAGCCGATAAAATATTTCAAGTACTCTGTCTAAACGCTCATTTTCCATTTTATTACCCCTCTTTCTTACAATTATACCACATTTGATTTTGAATTTGTTAAGCTGGCTGCTTAGTATAACGTTTTCGAATAATATTTTTTTATTTTAACCAAAAATGTCAAATTATCGGTGCGGCAAATCATCGTATTTTGTCGTTTTATCTTGCTTTCAGTATAGCATAATTGCCAGACAAAGGTATGTCCGTTTAAAATTAGTTTACTTTTACATTATAGCCCTTTTTAGCGGTATATGTCGAGAAATAATACTAATATAAGCGTGATGACGACATCAAAAACCCTGCCCTGACACAGAAAATAGTTGAGAGCATATCGAAACTTTCGGAAAAAGACCAACGATTGGTGCTTGAAGTTTCTGAAAGACTAGGAAAAGAATAATTTTTGAGGCCTCGAACTGCAATATCAAAGTAAAAATAAAACAGCGTACCGCAGCCCCCTGCGATACGCTGTTCTCATATAAAATTACTTCTTAGTAGTCACACTCTTTGAAGCCGACCAAGCGCCGTAGTATTTCGTCCCCTTTACAGTTGTATACGAACGAACACGAACATAGTATTTCTTTTTGCCTGAAAGCTTTGAAACAGTGGTCTTGTCGGTCTTGTTGTTTGTTATGGTAACTTTCTTTGCACTTGTGAACTTTGAGTTGGTAGCGTACTGAATTTCATATCCGGTAGCCGAGCCTTTCTGCGCCCAGTCCACAAAGAATGCCTTGCTCTTAGCCGTGAGTTTCTGTATCTCCTGCTTGGCAGGATTTATCTTGAACGTCTTTGTGATAGTGCCTGTGTAAGAGCCTTTTCCTGCGATTTTTACTGTGGCAGTGCCTATTTTCTTGTTGT
>NZ_QTYG01000027.1:0-38612 GCF_003462045.1 Ruminococcus sp. AM31-15AC
AATATATGAGAATATTGTTGTTCCTACACTTTATACATTATTTACAGTGATTGTAATTACGATTGCTATAGGATTAGTATTGAATATAAATAACAACCCTTTAGGCTGTTTGGTATTAGCAAACATATTAATATCCGCTATTTTCTTTGTAACGTATGGTTCACTCTTGCTTGATGACGATAAAGTTTTCTTATCATCATCTTTAGTAAAAATACTTGTTATTCTAGAATTTGTCGCCGCTACAACCGTTGAGTATAATCAGAAATTCGGCAATGCTTTTGCCCTTTTTGTAAATGTATGTTTCTTTATAACAACAGTTGTTTCAGCACATCTAAACAATGTAAAAAACATTACTCGTATCTTAAACAAAAAGAGCAAATTGCGTGGTTATAATATGATCATGTCTTTCGTAAAATCACAAAATGGTGAACTTTTGTCAGATGAAAAACTGGTATCTTTCATTTACTTTTTCAACCATAAGATCTATGGCATTTATCAATTCAAAAAAATTGAGAATAACAAATTAGTTTTGGTCAAAGAAATAAGGAAGTCATACTATGATTCAATAATCGATCAAAAAAAGGTCTTTTCAGAAATTGAAGAAAACTCCAAATGCAAAATTATTCAATAAGATAGGCATTACCTTGAATCTAATAGCCAAACCTGAAAAAGCCAACCGCACCCAAACGGATGCGATCGGCTTTTTTATCTTATTCTATTTTTTTCTACCCCAGCTTCAAAACATTCAGCAGGAATATCCAGCTAGTTCCATAGTAAGCCACAACTGCCACCAGATCGTTCAGCGTGGTTATCATGGGGCCTGACGCAACGGCAGGGTCTATCTTTATTTTCTTGAAGAAAAGCGGTGTGAGCGTTCCCACTGCACTGGATACTATTATGGCAAGTATAAGTGAAATGCCTATACAGCCCGACATTGCAAAGGAGTATATCAGCCCCTTTCCCTTGAAGAAGAAAATATACAGCCCCACTGCTATGAACGACAGCACGCCTATAAGAGTGCCGTTTAGAAGTCCAACTCGCATTTCTTTTGACACAAGGTGAAGCTTCTGCTTTGCAGTAAGGCTTCCGTCTGTAAGCACACGGATAGTCACTGCAAGGGATTGTGTACCAACATTTCCTGCCATGTCAAGTATCAGCGATTGAAACGCCACAATAAGAGTGAGCTGTGCAACAACTTTCTCAAACGCTCCCACCACTGTTGACACCACCATGCCAAGTCCCAACAGCACAAGGAGCCACGGCAATCTCTTTTTCACACTCTGCAACACAGGCTCGTTAAGATCCTCCTCTGCAGAAAGACCACCAAGCTTTGCATAATCCTCGCCCATTTCATCATCTGATGCCTCGATGATGTTTTGCGCTGTGATAACTCCCAGCAGCCTGTTTGAATCGTCAAGCACAGGTATGATATACTCTGAATAATCCTTCAGCTTTTCGATACAATCGGCAGTCTGCTCGTTGGCGTAAACATACGGGAAAGAAGTTGCCGTTATGCTCTCAAGCTCCACCTCGCTGTCAGCCGTGATAAGATCCTTCAGATCTATAGCTCCGCTGAAAACCTTATTTTCGTCCACCACAAACAACGTTGAGATGTTGTCATTTCTTCTCGCCTGACTAACAAGAGCATTCATTGCCTGCTTTACAGTCATGTCCTCATCAATGATAATGCAGTTTGTAGTCATTCTGCTTCCTATCTCATCATCATCAAAAGAAGCGATAAGCTTTAGTTCACTGCGCACATCAGGTGCAACAGCGTCTATAATAAGGCTTCTCCTGTCCTTGTCCGTTTCAGACAGAATGTTCACCGCTGTATCAGTGTCAAGCTCCGATATAAGCTCCGAAGCCTTGTGGATATCCATTTCTCTCAGATACTCCCCTGCCTGCTTTTCGTCAAGATATTCAAATATCTCCGACAGCATTTCAAGACTGCACACACGGTAGAATTTCTTTCTGTTAAGAACAGAAAACGTACTTATTACCTCTGCGATATCACTGCCATGATAATCGTCAAGCTTGTTCATCATGGCTTTCGGGGAATCATTGCTGTTGATGACAGCGGTTATCTCGTCGCAGTGAATGTTCTTTACTGCGTCCTCGTTTAAAATTACATTTTTGTTCAGTTCATCTTTCTTCATTTGCTTGTCCTCCGTTTCATTTTTTTATGACGTGAGGGACAAACAGGCATAAAAATGCCCGTGCATGACAGGTCACACACGGGCAGATATATCAGATCACAACGAATAAAACGGCACCGCAAAGCGAAGCCCGTCGGCTGTGTTCACATATATACATAATCGCCCATTAGACCCGCAACTGTCGCAGTTTGCCACTTTATTCACCTCCGTATTATCTTAGTCCTTTGATATTATACCATTTTAGCAAAGATCTATCAACACCCAAAATCTTATTTTAATATTAAAAAGCTGTTAAAGCAATGGTGCAAATATCCTTAGCACGCCGTCAATGAGCCGTCCAAAGAAACCACGCTTTGTGTCCTCAAGCGTGCGCTGTTTGCACTTGCTCTGAGTGTCCAGAATATCCGCCTTGAAAGTCTTTATTATAGACGAATCATAGAATATAGAACTGCACTCAAAATGCAAAAACAGACTTCTATAGTCAAGATTTACCGAACCAAGCACCGCAAGCTTGTCATCGCATATACAGCCCTTTGCGTGAACAAACCCAGGGGTGTATTCATATATCTTCACTCCTGCCTCGATAAGCTGACGGTAATAGCTCCTTGAAAGCCTGAAAACCACCTTTTTGTCAGCGATACCGGGCATTATAATGCGCACGTCAACCCCACGTTTAGCCGCCCTTATGAAAGCGTCAAAAAGGCTGTCACCAAGCATAAGATACGGTGTGTAGAACCACACATAATCGCTTGCGGCATAGAGCATCTCAGAAAAAAACGTGTTGCTCACATTTTCGTCCACCATAGGGGAATCATAATAAGGCAAAACATAGCCGTCGCCGCCATTGCCCTCTTTTTCAAAGCTCTCCCCAACAAGGTCATGAGGTATCATGTCATTTGAAAAAGCGTTCCAGAACTCCATAAACATATAGGTGTAGCTTTTTACGCCCTCGCCTGTTATCTTAAAGCCGATATCTTTCCAGTGACCATATTTCGAGCCTATGTTTATATACTCGTCCGAAAGATTTATTCCGCCGCTGTATGCAACTCTGCCGTCCACCACCATTATTTTTCTGTGGTCACGGTTGTTGAGCTGTGATTTTATAAAAAGGAACGGATTGAAAGGCACACATTTTATACCTTCCTCACCAAGCTTCAAAGCGTCTGCAAGAGAATATGTTGCGATACTTCCAAGGTCGTCATACATTATCCTGACGTCAACGCCCTGAGCCGCCTTTCTCGCCATTATATCCACCACAGTGTTAAGGAACTTGCCGTTTTGCAAAATAAAATACTCCGCAAAAATATATTTCTCAGCCTTTTCAAGCTCCTTGCACATATCAGCGAACATTTCCTCGCCCACGGAAAAATATTCTGCGCTGTCAAGCTTCACCATAGGAAAACCCGTTGCGTCGCTTATTCTTTTCACCGATTGAGCAAGTCTTTTGTCCTCACGCCTAAGCTCCCCTATGCACTTTTCTCCGTCAGGAAGCTCATAGTCCATGTGAAGCCTTGCCTTTGTGATATTCTTTTCAAGCTTTTTCGCAGTATTGTTATTGCCGAAAATTATATACATAACTGCACCAAGCACAGGAAAAGTAAGTATCACAATAAGCCAAAGGGTCTTGTAGCTGCTCTCCTCACGCTTTGTGTTGATATAAAGCACAAACAGAAATGACAGCACAGTAAGCACGATGCTCAAAAGCCCTGCCGCCTTGCTGAGCCATTTAAGTATGAGAAGATACCACAAAAACTGCATCGCCACAGGAACTATCACCGCCACCACTCTGCCTGCTATTTTCTTTACATTGTTCCACGTCAACTCCGTTTCGCTCCTTTCATTTATCATCTTAGGACAACAAAACACTATCATTATGCGATGTTACCATTATTATAACAATTTTTTTAACATAAGTCAACGCCATTGATTTTATTATTAAAAAGTGTTATATTAAATATGAGATATGTCCTGCGGATAGCTTTGTCAGCCGGTGGGCGAACTGTCCGCCCCTACGAAAATAATATAATTGGAGGTAACAAAATGTGTACTGCGGCAACTTATAAAACGAACGATTTTTACTTTGGAAGAACTCTTGACTATGAAAGCTCCTACGGTGAGGAAATAGTCATAATGCCAAGAAACTTTCCCCTTAACTTTGTTAATATGGGCAGGATAGCTACCCATTATGCGGTAATAGGCACTGCTCATGTTGCTAAGGATTATCCTCTTTTCTATGACGCCGCCAACGAAAAAGGTCTTGCCATGGCAGGTCTTAACTTTGTTGGCAATGCCTTTTACCGTGATGATATAGACGGCAAGGACAATGTTGCACAATTCGAGTTTATCCCGTGGATACTCTGTCAGTGTGCAAACGTGACAGAAGCAAGGTCGCTTATAGAAAAGATAAACATAACCAAAACTCAGTTCAGCCCACAAATGCCGTCAGGTCAGCTCCATTGGATAATAGCAGACAAGAACGATTGTATCGTAGTGGAATCTGTAAAAGAAGGCATAAAGGTCTATGACGATCCCGTGGGAGTGCTGACGAACAATCCTCCTTTTGATATGCAGATGTTCAGACTAAACGATTTCCGTGGACTTTCTCCAAAACAGCCTGAAAACACTTTTTCAGACAAGCTTGACCTTACTTCCTACAGCCGTGGCATGGGTGCAATGGGACTACCGGGCGACCTGTCATCACAATCAAGATTTATAAGAGCAGCATTTGTGAAAATGAACTCACGCTCAGGTGCAGACGAGCAGGACAGTGTGAGCCAGTTTTTCCACATCTTAAACTCAGTTGACCAGCAAAGAGGCTGCTGCGGGGTGGCAGAGGGCAAGTATGAGATAACCATTTACACAAGCTGCTGCAATACTGACAAGGGCATTTACTATTACACCACCTACAACGGACATCAGATATCCGCTGTTGATATGCACAAAGAAGGCCTTGACTCCGCCAAGCTTATAGCCTACCCTATGATAACCAACGAGATAATAAACTTTCAGAACTAGCAAACGCTCCGTACAAAATCTGTACGGAGCGTTTTTATTACTCAAATCTGAAATATTCAAAGTCAAAGTTGCTTCCCGGCAGGAACGCAAATGAAACCTTCTGTTTGCCGCTGATACCTGAGATATCAAAGCTCTTCTGGGCATAATTTTCGCTGTCATCTGTTCTGAACTCACAGAGTATTCGGTTTTCGCCCTCGCTGCCGTTCAAAATAAGATGTATGCTGTTGAGGGAAAGCGGTGACTTTCCGCTTATAACGAGCCTGCTCGGCTGCTTTTTAGAGAAATCGAACTCACCGAAATCAAGCATAACATTGTTGCCTATCTCAGTCACGCACTTTTCGCCCTTTGTGAACTTGTCACCATAAATGTTGTCAGCATCAGTCGCATTATTCACCGCAAATTCACGGCTCTCCTTTTCAAAGTTAAAACCGCCCACTTGGAAACCGTCCTCAGTAAGGATACAAAGGGTCTCAATACCCTTGAGCTTTCTTGAAAGCTTGAAGGTTTCAGGCTTGAATATCATCCACTCAGGCTCTTTGTGATAACTAAACGTGCCAAGAAGCTTTCCGCTCTCATCAGGTATTCCGTCATAGAAGCTTATTTTAACAGGGTCAAGGGTGTTCGCCCATATCTGCACCGTAACAGTGTCAGAGCCTGCACTGCCGAAGTCAAGGTTGTCATATGCCGCCCATGATGTTACCCTGCCCATTGCAAAGCCTACACCCTTCTTCATGCCGCTTGAAACGTTGTCGCTCGCCCTTGTGAAAAGTCCGCCGATAACGAACTGATATGGGTCGGTAAGTGCGCTTCCAAGACCCCGTGCAGTGAATTTGAGCACAGAAATGATGTGATAACGATCAGTGCCGTTTTTGCACATTGCACGAAGCCAGAAGCTTCCGTCGCCCTTTGCTTTCACCCTTACACCGTCTGCTGTTACATCGCATTCTGCAAGATTAGATGTTATACCCTTTTCATTTGTTACCCTGAACTCTATATTCTCAGCATAATCCGAATTGGCAGGGAGTGCCTTATATTTTACTGTTATCTCAGGGTTATCCTTGTCAAGAGTAAGAGTATCAGTATAAAGCTCTATTTTTCTCACCGGTATCTCGTCTGTTCTTCCGCACTCGGCAGGAGCAAAGCCCACGTTTTCAAGTGATGATGTGCCGCTGTCATATTCTGCCTCAACAGCATCAAGGTAACAACACAGTCTGGCAGACCCTTTGATGTAAGCGTTACCCTTATCTCCCCTGTCTTGTCTGTTGAGCCAATAACAGCAAGCATTTTTCCTGAGAAAAGCCTGCGTGATGTGCCTTTATACTGGTCATAGTCAGTGCTGTCGCCGTTATCAAGACCCATAAGCCTTGCCGCACCCTCAACGCTTACGTTCACACGATTATTGGCATTTGCACAGAAAGTGCCGTCCTTGTCAAATGCGGATATTTCAATATAAACAAGGTCAGAGCCGTCTGCAAGTATCTCTGTCTTGTCAGGGACAGCTTCTATTCTAACAGCGTCCCCGAATGAACGCTGTATATCCTCTGCGATGATATTTCCGTTCTCGTCATATGCAACAGCTTTAAGCTCGCCCTTTTCATATGGTATGATATAGTTCGCTGTCAGCTCCTTGCCGTGCTTGTGGTCGATATCATATGCACCCATTGAAACGCCGTCCTTGAAAAGCTCAACTCTCGGAGCATTTGAGCAAACTCTCACGTCACAAGGAAGTCCGTCGCTGAAATCCCAGTATGGGAAAATATGCACGAACGGGTCGTCCTTATAGTCTGTCCACTCTGCACGGAAAACATAGGCACTGTCCTTTGCAAAGCCTGCTGTGTCGAACTGACCGAAGTATGAGTTTTTTGTGCTGTATGGAGTAGGCTCGCCTATGTAGTCAAAGCCTGTCCAAATGAACTGACCTGCACAGTATTCAGCGTCACGGTCAGGGATAATGCAAGCCTCAGTGTTCTTTGCGCCCCAGCCTGTACAGCTGTTGCCCAAAGATGAACACTGCTCGTCATCGTCAGTTAGCAGCGTTTCAGACAGCGGGAAATGATAAATTCCACGGCTCTGAACAACAGAAGCCGTTTCACTGCCGTATATCATCCAGTCAGGATGTTTTGCGTGGTGCTCGTCATAAAGCCTCTCGCCGTAGTTATAGCCTGCAAGCTTGAGGATATCAGCGCATTTCTGACCGTTCTCCCACTGCATATAGTTAGAGCCGAATGTGACATAGCCGTTGCCATCAGGGTCATGAAGTTTCACAAGCCTTTTGAGCCAAGCCGTTACCTCCTGACCTCTCTCGTCAGCGTGAGTGTCAAAAATCTCATTTCCCACACTCCAGCCTATGATAGAAGGGCGGTTTCTGTCACGGCGCACCCATGAAGCAACGTCCTTTTCTACCCACTCATCAAAAAATCTAGCATAGTCATAGTCGGTCTTTGACCTCTCCCACATATCAAAGCCCTCAGAGAGAATGAGCATACCTGTTTCGTCAGCGATGTCCATAAACTCCTCCGCAGGCATATTGTGAGAGGTCCTGATAGCGTTGATTCCCATTTTGCGTAGCTTTTTAAATCTTCTCCTTATAGCCGCAGGGTTGGAAACTGCCCCAAGACAGCCGTTGTCATGGTGTTCGCATGAGCCGTGGAGCTTAACGTGTCTGCCATTGAGATAAAAACCGCTGTCGCACTTGAATTTGATAGTCCTGAAGCCGAATTTCTGACTTACACGCTGTACACAGCTGCCGTCCACAAGAATTTCAGACACCATAGTGTAAAGCACAGGCGTGGCGATATCCCAAAGCTCAGGGTCTTTCACTGTCATGGTCTGAGCGGTGAGAGAATAGCTCACGCCTTTCACACGCACCGCCTCAGGTATGCAGGAAATATCCGCCCCACAAGCGTCAGACTCATAGCTTGCCACCTCTTTGCCGTTCTTGTCAAAAATAGTGTTCTTGATGCGGATTCCCCCAAGAGGAGTACCCACAGGACGAAGCATTTCAGCATTGACAGTTACAAGCCAGCCGTCCTCCTGCTTTGACGTGGTGATATAAATGCCGTCATTGCCGAAACGTATCTCAGGGCTTTCGCAAAGCCAAACCTTTCTGAAAATGCCCGCTCCTGAATACCATCTGGAGTTTGGCGAGTGGTGATCCACACGGACAGTAATAATGTTCTCTCCGTCCTTAACAAGGTCGGTGATATCGAACATAAACGCCGAGTAGCCGTATTTCCACTCCCCTGCCAAAGCACCGTTCACATACACCTTGCTGTCCATGTAAACTCCGTCAAAGCGGATAAAAGTGCGTATGTCCTCTTTCTTTTGGTAAGAAAAATTCTTTCTGTACCAGCCTGTAGAAGTTTCATATAGGTCGTTGGTATCATAAATAAGCCAATCGTGAGGAATGTCCACAGGCTTGAAAGCAAAGTCCTCTGAATAGTCAGAGCCGAAAGCCGCCTTGTAAAATTCCCAATCGTTGCAAAAAAGCTTTCTGTCTGAGTATGTTTCACAGATATCCATAAAAACTCCTTTATATTTTACTTATCTGAATATGAAAATGTGCGTTTATCAAAGGCTTTTCAAGCTGATATTTCTCCGCAAGCCTTGGTCCGCAGGAGTTAGAACCTACCCCTGCCATTGCATAGTCAACGCAGATAACATTGCTCTCGCACCTTTCAAGCTCATAGTTATGAGCCTTTGCCGCAAGCTCCTCCTGCGTGAACTGAGAAGCGTTGAATGAAAACTCCTTGTCAGTGGTAAACTTCACCTTAGTGTCCCCACCGCACACAGTGAGATATCGACAGCCATAGTGGGATGAATTTTCCTGCGGTCTTATATAGTCCTCGTGCATATCCCCGATATCAGCCGCAAATTTGCCAATATAGCAAGCCTGACGCTTGTCAATGTAGCTTTCTGTAGGACCATATCCGAAATATTCCGCCCTTGAAAAATCTTTTGGCATGAATAGCCTTATACCGAACCTTGGAAGCATATCTATCTTATTTGAAAACTCCGCGTCGCATTTTATGTCAAGCCCACTGCCGTCAATAACATAAACAGCTTTCAGCCTGCAAAACGGCTGTTGTATGGACCAGCCAAAAGACTGTGTGACGCTTATCTCCGCTCTGTTCTCGCTCGCTGAAAGCTCACAGCCGTAGCTTTTCACATCAAAGTCATTAAGATGCACCTTGTACCAATTGTACTTCATAACATCATTATCAGTAGGCGCACGGAAGAAGTTATACTGCAAAGGTCTGTCAAGAAGCTCTCTGCCGCCAAATTTCACAGAAACAAACGCCGACTTACGCTTGTCAAAGCGGTAAACAACATCTCCCACTGTCACAGTGATATCAAGAGGCGTTTCCACAGCCTCAACATTTCCTTTCACCTCAGCGACCTTACAAGCCTTGCCCTCTGCTATCCTAAGCTGATCAAAGCACACCTCATAGCCATTTTCACAATAGTCAGTGTCCTCCTTTGCGGTGAAAATAAACCTTATGAATGTTTCATTTTCATACTCCGCTGTATCATTGGGAACATTCACCACAGTGCTTCCCATAGGCTCGATGTCAAAATCCACTCTGCCGATATGTATAATACCATTTTTGTCCGTTATCTCATATCTGCAATCGAGAATATCCCCGGCGTTCACAAACTCCAGCGTGCTTGAAAAAACAAAGCTTCCCTCGCTTTCCCCTTTTGTTACTCGCACAGGTCTGTATACCTGCTTTACCTCAAGCAGTCCCGTGTGGGGCGTTCTGTCAGGATAAACAAGACCGTCCATGCAGAAATTGCTGTCATTGTGCCTTTCCCCGAAATCTCCGCCGTAGCCGTATTTTATCTTACCCTCAGCCGTCTTACCAAGCGGTACAGAATGGTCGCACCACTCCCACACAAAGCCGCCGCAGAAACGCTCATTGGAATAGAACACATTGTGATAATCCTCCAGATCACCAGGGCCATTTCCCATGGCGTGGCAGTATTCACACTGCACAAGAGGTCTGTTTTCCTCAGGCTTTTCAAAATAGCCTTTCAGCCCGTTTAAATCCCAGTACATACCCGAAACTACGTCAAGCACGCTGTCTGAAGTTCCGTCAAGGCAGTGTGTGCTTTCATAATGCACAAGCCTTGTATCATCAAGCCTCTTTATAAGCTCAGCTTCATCAAGCATATTTTTGCCATATCCGCTCTCATTACCCAGCGACCAGAACACCACACAAGGGCGGTTGATGTCACGCTTTACAAGACATTCCGCACGATCTTTTATGGCATTGCCAAACCTCTCGTCAGAGGCAAGCATCGCAATGCCGTTGTAATCTGAATAGTCCCACTTGTAGTCATAATAGACCTCCACACAGCCGTGTGACTCCAGATCCGCTTCGTCAATAACATAAAGCCCCAGTCTGTCGCAAAGCTGATAAAACACAGGGGAATTAGGATAATGCGACGTTCTCACAGCGTTTATGTTGTGCTTCTTCATAAGCACAAGGTCAGCTCTCATCTGCTCATAAGAAGCATAATATCCCGTGTCAGGATAGCTGTCATGACGATTTACACCCTTGAACTTCACTGCCCTGCCGTTTATCTTAACAACGCCCTTATCCACCTTTACATCTCTGAAACCAACCTCCTCGCCGATAACCTCGTCGCCTGCATTGATAGTAAGCCTGTAAAGATAAGGTGTTTCAGCACTCCAAAGCTTGACATTCTCTAACTTTATCTCAACGTTCTCACCGTCATAAGCCGAAAACTGAGCCATTGTAACACCATCATCATCGCAAAGCTTTGCAAAAACATCACAGCCGAATACCGTAAACTCCAGCCTTGCAGAGCCATTTTCACCGAGAACAGTTTTCACGATATAATTTTCAAGACGCATTTTCGGTCTTGACAGCACATAAACATCTCTGAAAATTCCCGAAAGCCTTATCTTGTCCTGATCTTCAAGATAAGTTCCGTCGCACCATTTCAGCACAGCGGCAGTAATGATATTCCTGCCCTCAGCGAGATATGGCGTGATATCAAACTCAGCCGTAGCGTGAGAAACCTGTGAATATCCCACAAAGCTGTCGTTCACATACAAATAGACACAGCTATCCACGCCCTCGAACACAAGCACCCTGTCCATGCCGTCAGGGGAATGATCATATTCACGCTGATAAACTCCCACAGGTATATCGTCAGGCACAAAAGGCGGGTCAAATGGTATCGGATAGCACACGTTCGTATACTGCGGCTTGTCATAGCCGTAAAGCTGCCAGTTTGACGGCACCGGGATAGTGTTCTCAAACTTTTCGTGAATAAAATCGTCCTCTAGGTCTATTATGCTGTCATAATAACGAAAACCCCAGTTGCCGTTTAAAAGCTCCATTCGCTGAGAATTTTTACGGTCCTCAAAAGGATCCTGCCCCTTTGCAAACGGCACAAAATAGCAGTGTTTGTCAAGCGTGCCAATGTGCAGTGCCTGAGTATCCTCATGATATATCATTTTCGATCTTGGCAAATTTTCCGCCGCAAGCTTTAAAATATCCATAGCTGTTCTCCTTTACAAGTTTATAAATTACTGTAATTATTTTATCAGCTATTGACAGGCAAGTCAATGAATGATATTATTAATTTATAACAATATGAATATGGAGTTGATATTTTTGTTCTTTGCCGATTATCCTATCCTGGGAAACGAAAAGTCCCTGCCGCTATATCTGCAAAATATGGGTCAGCAGCACTGTCAGGATCACCTTATAAGACCCGAGGCTATCACTATGACCAGATACTCTACTGCACCAAAGGCAGCGGCACGCTTATCTTTGAGAATAAAGCCATTCCCATACCACATGATACTGCCATATTCATACCCGCTGAGACGCCCCACGAATACTATCCAGAAGAGGATATATGGGATATCCACTGGATAGTCCCCTGCGGATATGCCGCCAAGGATATCCTTACCCAGTTCGGCCTTACCGAGCTTAAAACCTTTCACCTCAGCGACACAAAAATGCTCGAGCATATTTTCCGCAAAATGCACAATGCTCTGCGAACCGACAGTATTTTCGGCAATTACAAAGCCTCTGGCTATTTGTATGATTTTCTTATGGAGTTTTACCGCCTTATCGCATACAAAGACCCTGCCACGTCAGTATCCTCCGCCCTTATGAAAGCACTGGACTACATAAACTACAACTATTTTTCCCCTATCACAATGGACGAGCTTTGCAGTGTGTCAGGAGTAACTAAACAGCACCTTTGTCTGCTTTTTCGCAAAAAGCTCAGTATGCGTCCAATGGAATACATCGCAAAACGTCGTATCCAAGAAGCCAAAGCCCTGCTCACCGGTACAGAAAAAAGCATCGAGCAGGTAGCCGAGGAAACAGGCTTTTGCTCAGAAAGCTATTTTTGCAAGCTTTTCAAAAGATACGAGGGAATGACCCCCTCCGCTTTCCGCCAGATCAAATAACCACAAACAAAAAAAGAGCCGCCCAAAGGCAGCTCAATTATGCAGAAAATTAGCCCTGCTCCTTCATCTTAGCGAAACACTCGCTGCAGTAAACAGGTCTGTCCTCTCTTGGCTTGAAAGGAATAACAGCCTCGCCGCCGCAAGAAGCACAAGTTGCTGTATAAGTCTGTCTTTCAGACTTTGTAGCAGCCTTTCTTGCATCTCTGCAAGCTTTACATCTCTGTGGCTCATTTACGAAACCTTTCTCAGCATAGAACTCCTGCTCGCCTGCTGTGAAAACGAACTCGTTTCCGCACTCCTTACATACTAATGTCTTGTCTTCGTACATGGTTCTTACCTCATTACATAAAATTGTGCCTAGTCGGATTTGCACCGACACCTTTGAATAAACAACGCTCTGCTATTAAGCTATACGGCCCCATATTCCTATCTCAACAGTGATCTCAATTTCCGTCTGACTCTCTGCATTGCATTGTCTACCGCCTTTTCTGACGTGCCCAAGCCTAATGCTATCTGATTGTATGACATTCCTCTCAAAAACGATTGAAATACCTGCCATTCCTGCTCCGAAAGTGCAGAAGTGATCTTATCATAAAGCTCATTCAGCTCCTCACGCTCCACTACGACCTCCTCAGGTACAGTGCCACCACCGCCAAGAATAGCCTCAAGGTCAGCTTCTTCGCCGCCTGAAAGAAGTGCATTTCTGTGAACAGACGAAATGATCTTATTTTTTATACATTTTGTAGCGTAAGTTGAAAACTTCGCATTTTTGTCTTCACGATAGGTCCTGACCGCACCCAGAAGCCCCATAAGCCCCTCTTGGACAAGATCCTCGTGAACCTCGGCGCCATATTTTTTTGCCAGAAACTCCACCGTACAGATATATCTCGCAATAAGCTCACCGATAGCCGTTTTGTCACTCTGTGCATTTAGCACAAGCTGCTCATCTGAAAGCTTTTTCTGCTGATCCTGCCGATCGCCTCTCAAAAAATACCGCCCACCTAATCGTAGAAATTACCGCAAAGCCCCATTCTGACGCCACTGCGTAATGTTATAATACCATTTTAGACCATAAAAGTCAAGAGAATTGACGAAATCCGCCGTCCCTGTGAAAATATTTGTAACATACCACAGTTTTAAGAATGTATTCTTGTGATTTTCAACAAACAAAAAGTCAGCCGTGTCGAAATACACGGCTGACCGCAATTTACGCAACTTTGATGTTATACACGGCAGTATTTTGCTCTGCCATCGCTGAAAATATCCCCTCCGTGGCAATCGTCAGCCACAACAAGAGGAAAATCCTCAACGTAAAGTTTTTCACAGATTCACAGCCCAGCTCCTCAAAAGCCACTACCTCGCAAGACTTTATGCAGTTGCAGGCAAGTGCGCCCGCACCGCCTATAGCACAGAGATAGACCGCACCATTTCTTATCACGGCGTCCCTTACCTCTTGTGATCTCTCGCCCTTGCCGATCATTCCGCCCAATCCAAGATCAAGCAGCCTCGGAGCAAACCTGTCCATTCTTCCTGAAGTGGTCGGTCCGCATGAACCGATAGGCTTTCCCTCAGGTGCAGGAGTAGGTCCGGCATAGTAGATAACAGCGTCTTTCAAAGGGATAGGAAGTTCCTTTCCCTCGTCAAGCAAAGCATTGAATCTTTTATGTGCAGCGTCCCTTGCAGTATACACAACGCCCGAAAGCAATATCTTGTCACCGCATTTAAGCTCTCCGCTCACCGCTTTAAGCTCCTCGGAACGCACCTTTCTTATTTCCGACATGACAAACTATTATTCAGCGTCATCATCGCTTACAAGAGAAAGACCATCGTCAATAAGATCTCTTGCAGTGTTTACAGCACCGATACTATTGCCATACAGATCGTTAAGTGATGTAACGAGCTGCTGAACAGTTTCGCTCAGACTTGTGAACTGTGTCTTAACAGACTCTCTCAGATCAGCAGACTGTGCTCTGATATTCTTAGCTTCGTTCTTAGCGTCGCTTACTACCTTTGCAGCCTCAGCATTTGCCTTTGATGTTACGTCAGCGGCTTCTGCGTTAGCCTTTGATGTAACAGCCTCTGCCTCTGCATTAGCCTTAGAAGTTACCTCGGCAGCCTGCTTGTTTGCAGCACTTGTAACAGCTTCAGCCTCCTGCTTAGCGGCAGCTGTCATTGCGGCAGCGCTTGACTTAGCAGTCTGAAGTGTAGTATCAGCCTCTGTCTGAGCATTTGTAACAAGCTTCTGTGCCTGTGCGTTTGCGTCAGCAAGAACCTGATCCTGAAGCTGCTTAGCTTCATCTTCCATCTGCTTAGCTGCCTTCTTAGCTTCCTGAACGACCTTATTAGCTGTGTTCTGAGCTTCCATGAACACGCTTCCAAGATCGAATGCAGGAGTGGCTGTGCCGGCATTAGCCTCAGCAGTTTCGAGCTTCTCTTTAAGATCCTCGATCTCCTGCTTCTGCTTTTCAAGCTCAGCGTCCTTTTCAGTTACCTGCTGCTCATAGTCAGCGATACGAACCTTCATTGTATCAGTATTAGCCATAAGCTCGGCTATCTTGTTTTTAGCCTCTTCTACCTTTTTCTCAAGTTCCTTCTTGCCCTCGAAGTCCTGCTTCTGAGCGCCGCCCTGCTTCTCAAGACGTTCGATAGTTTCGTTCTGGTCATTGACCTGAGCCTCAAGAGTATAAATTTTAGAAGTAAGGTCGTCTACATAAGCAAGAACGTCCTGCTTATCAAATCCGCCGACTCTAACCGTTCTTAAATAACCATTACTAGCCATTTCAATCCCTCCACATTAGTGATTATCTCTATTATACAATAAACCACGTTATTTTTCAACTGATTTAAGCCGTTTTCAAAAATTTCATTATTCCATACAAAATAGCAACTGAAATTTATACAAAATGTCTTAAAATCATATTTATCACAGAATAATTATATCAAATTTTCCGTAAGATTTCAAGTGCTTTTGCGAAAAATTTTCAATATCATGATAATTTTCTGAGAATACGAAAATCTCTTTAATTATGTAAACGTTTTCCGACTTTGGTTCAAACAAGGCGGACAGCGTAAACGCCGATCCGCCTTTGAAAGCATTATTACTTGTTCTTGAAGATATTGAAGATATCGTCGTAATAATTTGGATTATCAGCAGCCTTAACGCCAGCCTTGTGCATCGCTTCAGCATCAGCCTTTGCGTCGTCAGCCTTCTGAGTAAAATTTGCAGTATATGTTGTCGCAGCCTTTGGTGCAGCAGCCTCAGGAACGTCATCTCTGTCAACAAAGTCAGCAGCGATAACAGTAACGTCCATAGCGTCCTTGGTATCAGGATTTGTACCGTTACCGAAGATGATCTCAACGTTATCATCAGCAGCGTCAGCAATAGCAGCTGTAAGCTCGTCCATATCACTGATAAGGAGATCCTCGCTCATTGTAACGTTTACGATAAGTCTTCTTGCACCCTTGATAGAAGTTTCAAGCAGATCAGAAGAAATTACCTGATTGATGATATCCTGTACCTTATCCTTGCCCTCGCCATGACCGATAGCAATATGCGCTCTGCCTGCACCCTTAAGAATAGTAGTAACGTCAGCGAAGTCAACGTTGATCTCATCATGTCTTGTAATGATCTCAGCGATAGCGATAACGTCTGTCTTAAGAACTTCATCAGCGATAGCGTAAGACTGCTTCATAGTGAGGCGCATCTCGTTTGTGATAAGGTTCTGGTTAGGGATAACGATAAGAGCGTCAACGTGCTTGATAAGAGCCTCGATACCCTTTTCTGCTCTCTCCATCTTCTTTGCGCCCTCAAATTTGAAAGGCTTTGTAACAACTGCAATAGTGAGCTTGTCAAGTGACTGTGCGATCTCAGCAACTACAGGTGCAGCACCGGTACCGGTTCCACCGCCCATACCTGCTGTGATGAATACCATATCAGCGTCCTTGATAGCGTTCTCGATCTCGTCCTTGCTTTCCTGAGCGGAAGCCTCGCCGATCTCAGGCTTTGCACCTGCGCCCAGACCGTGAGTAAGCTTCTCACCTATCTGGATCTGTGTGTGTGCAGCTGACTTATGCAGTGCCTGGATATCAGTATTAACAGCGATATATTCAACATTTCCCTCGATACCGGCCTGTGCGATACAGTTAAGTGCGTTTCCACCGCCGCCACCGACACCGATTACCTTGATCTTTGCGCCTACGACTGGCTCTTCAACATACTCGTAACCCATAATAGAACTCCTCCTAAAAGCGAATTTTCATACTTCTCCGTATTTTTACATATCAATTTATCAAATCAAAAATAAAATGCAAAAAAGCCTATGTGCCGAATATGCACATAAATAGATACAATAATATATTATCATACTTTTGTCAAAAAGTAAAGAACTTAAATGAAACCATTATAAATTTTTTATTAATTATCAATAAAACGACTGATTTTTCAGTTTCATTTGTGTATACTATACAATTAGTTATCCTGACCCCTACCAATCTGTGTTCGTCTGATCGTCCACATAGCCGTTGTCAGCATATCCATTGTCGGTATAGCCCTGATCGCCGCCGTTATCATATTCCCAGTCGGTGTTTCCGTTCTCGTTTGTCCACTGATCTGTGCCTGCATTGTCAGCATCATCATTGCCGTCCCATGCGTTGGTATCGTCGCTGTAGCCTTGGCTATCGTCCCCTGACCATGAGTTATCACTGTCCCATGTGTTGCCGTCATCAATATTAGTATCAGCCGATACCGCACTGCTGCTGTCATCTGGCTTTGCAGAGCTTGTGTCGTCAGGTTTTGACGACTCGTCCTGCGATTTCGGAATAGCCGAAATGCCGCTGTCAGCACCATTGTAAATAAGAGTACCCTCGTAATCGTCAGTAATGCTCTTGTCAATTACCGCCTTAAGATATGTAAGCTTGTATTCCATATCCACTGAGCTTCCAAGCTTTATTTCAAGCCTGCCGTCATACATAAGCTTAATATCCGAACGGGTGGTGAGGTCAATAGAGTCTATATTTTTAAATTTCAGGTCATGAAGATCATTCAGAAGCTCTTTAAGGATATCCGCCTTAAACGAATCCTCAGAAGCAAGCTTGTCGCCCTGACTAAGGCTTTTAAGCTCAAAGCCCTTTATAACAGGTATATCCCCTGTCGGAGCAGGATTTTTCGTTTCAAGTATCTTTCCCGAAGTAGACAGCACATAGTATGAATTTTTATACTCGATATCAGCCGCCTTTTCGGCCTCTGTGCAGGTTATAACAAGTGTTGACGGAAATTTCTTTGTGACCTTGACATCATCAAGATACACAAGAGTATCTTTCAAACGCTTTTCAACTATATCCGTATTCGTCCTCACAAGGTTCTGTCCCGTTGAAACGCCGCCCACGCCAAGGATCTGATCCTGCTCGTAAAGGGTAACGCCCTCTATTTTTATCTCCGACACATTAAAAAACAAAAACATACTCAGCACCAGCAGCAGCGCCGCAGCCGCAAAAAATCCGGCAACATACACATTGCGCATATTCACTGTCTGCGACGTGCCGCAGGCGCTGTGAGTTCATTCTGTTTTCCTTGTAAGTTCCGTTCATTTTACTCTTTCCTAACTGCTAGTAATTTACACGTTTTATGTTTCCGCCCAGAAGCGTAAAAGCATTTTCAATGCAGTCATAGCCCCTGTCCATAAGCTTTATATTAGTGAGAGATGTTTCTCCCTCTGCCGAAAGCGCCGCCACAGCCAACGCCGCACCGCCTCTAAGGTCAGGCGCACGGACTTTTGCTCCGTAAAGCTCCTTCACGCCCTCGATAACAGCCACTTTTCCCTCTGTCTTTATATCCGCACCCATTCTCACAAGCTCGTCAACATGGCGGTAGCGGTTTTCAAAAATATTTTCCACCACCACACTGGTGCCTTTTGCCTTAGCAAGTGCCGCCGTGACTATCGCCTGAGCGTCCGTAGGAAATCCCGGGTAAGGCATAGTCCTCACCGTCCGCACAGCTTTTAGCTGTTTAGGCGCTTTTATAAATATCCTGTCCTCATATAGAAATACCTGACAGCCCATTTGCTCAAATATAGGTATGACCGCACGGATATCCCCTGCCCTTGCCCCAAGCAGACCTATCTCACCGCCCGTTGCCGCCGCCGCGCTCATAAAAGTCGCCGCAACTATCCTGTCGGGCATGACAGAGTATTCACAGCCGTGTAGCTTTTCCACACCGCTTATTGTTATCGTTCCGCCCCCTGCGCCGCTTATCTTTGCACCGCAGCAGTTCAGAAAGTCCGCAAGATCGCATATCTCAGGCTCTCTTGCCGCATTGTATATCACCGTGTCGCCCTTTGCCAGAACAGCCGCAAGCATGATGTTCTCAGTCGCTCCCACAGAGGGGAACGAAAGGTCTATCCTAGCCCCTCTGAGCCCTCTCGGGCAGGTGCAGCTAAGCACGCCATACTCCTCGTTTATCCTGACGCCCATTTTTCTAAGTGCGCACAGGTGCATATCTATAGGTCTCGGACCAAGCTCACACCCTCCCGGGAATGACAGCCTGCATTCACCTGTTCTTCCAAGAACAGCTCCCAGAAAAACGATAGACGAACGCATCTCTCTCATAAGCTCATCTGGTACAAAGGCCTTTACAGCGCCCCTTGCGTCCACAGTAACACAGCCGTCCTCACGGCTGCACCTTGCCCCAAGCACCGACAGAATGCGACAAGCCGCAAATACGTCCGAAAGTGCAGGACAGTTATGTAGCCTGATCTCTCCGTTTATAAGAACACACCCTGCCAGCAGCGGCAGAGCTGCGTTTTTTGCTCCCTGAACGGTTATCTCTCCGTTCAGCCTGCTTCCTCCCTGAATGATAAGCCGTTGCATAAGCGTCGCTCCTTTTAAGGTTTTGACTTATCTTATGCAGGACCGCCCATATAGGTTAAAGCTATTTGTTGATATATATCTCTGTAGCGTTTGAAACAGGCATAAAAGTAGGCAAACAAGGCAGATAGAAGTCCTTGCCTATCTTCTTTTTCATATCCTTAGTTGAAAGTATCATGCCGGTAACACAATCGTCAAACGTACTATCGTCCATATCAGTGATATTCACAAGTATCCTTACAGTGACCTCCTTGCTGGAAAACGGAGGAACAGTGTCGCCTATGACCTCGCCGTCACTGTTTGTTGTAACGCTGGTCGCATAGCATACCGCATTGTCATATTCTGAAGAAACATGGCTGATCTCATACTGCGGTATCTTTATCTCAAAAGGAGACGGGTTTTTGATATTGAACACTATATCTGCAAAACGGTAGCTTGAACTCAACTCAGAACCAAAAGCTTCTTCGTTGTATACAGAATAATTTGACAGAGCATATGTTTTAAAATCCGTCATACCCATTGTTTTGAACACGTTGTCGTCATATCTCACCACGCTCTTGTCTGCGTCGTTGAAAAACAGCGGTGGGAAGAAGAACACCATAAGCACAAGCACAATAATAACAGCCACAACTGTCTTTATTATCTTGCCGCGCTTTACATATGAATCTCCCACCTTTACTCCCTTGCTAAGACCTGTCGCCGCCTGCGCAGGCATAGCCGCAGCGTCCTCAAGGAAATCGTCCTCATCGTCCTCTTCCTTGTGCTTGGTAGGGTCATCGTAAGTCTTTGTGGCACGGTCGAACTCCCCTGCCTTGTTGAACTTTTCTCCGTCAAAAATCTCGTCGGCGGTGCGGTTCACTCCGCTGCCCTTGAACTTTTTATCTGACAGCTTTTTTATCTTGTCAACATCAGGCACTTCAATGCTGTCCATTGAAGCCCTCTTGTTATACTGTCTGTAATTCTTATCCATTATTTTATCCCCTTAAATTTTGCGTTCCTTATCCCTTAATAAGTGGCTCTAAAGCCTTGAATATCCTGTCCTCAGTATCGGCAACATGAAGCTTTGCAGCGTTTTCCGAGCACTGTCTGAGCTTCTCAGGATCTTCTATAAGCCCCTTTACAGTATCGATAAAAAGCTTTTCCGTCAAGTCTTTTTCTTCGATAACAAAGCCTGCTCCTGCGTTTTGCAATACCATGCCGTTGTAATACTGATGATTTTCAGCCACCATAGGCGACGGGATAAGCACAGAAGCTCTGCCCATTGCTTCAAGCTCCGCCAGCGAAGCTGCTCCGCACCTTGATATAACAAGGTCAGCCGCAGCCATTGCCACAGGCATATTGATATAATCCTTTATGATACGTCTGCTGTTGTTGATATCTATACCCATAGCCCTGAGCTTTTCAGGATAGTCCTTATATCCCTGATAAGTGCCGTAGGAATGTATATGACAGACCTTAACATCATTGTCCTGATACCATTTCAAAAGCTTTGCGATATTCTCATTAAGCACTCTCGCACCCAGACTTCCGCCTGTTGAAAGCACACATATTTCATTTTCATCAAAGCCAAGCTGTTTTTTAGCCTCCGACTTTGACATGGTGTTGAAAGCTCCCCTTACAGGCAGACCTGTAACCACCGTCTTAGCATTTTCGGGCATATACTTTTCTGCCTCTTTCACAGTGAGCATAACAACGTCTGCAGACTTTGCAAGTATCTTGTTTGTCACGCCCGGAAAAGCGTTCTGCTCGTGAATAGCAGTCTTTATGCCCATTTTAGCGGCTTTTCTAACTATAGGTCCTGAAACATAGCCTCCGGTTCCTATAACAAGATCAGGCTTTGCTTCCTTTATTATCTTCTTTGCAGTGCTTCCTGACTTTACAAGACACTCTGCCGCATGGATATTTCTTTTGAGATTTACCCAGTTAGGCTTTCTCTGAAAGCCCTCTATCTTTATAGGATAGAACTTATATCCTGCCGCAGGCACGAGCCTAGCTTCAAGCTTTTCAGGATTTCCCGCAAAGCTTATCTCAGCGTCAGGATAATGTTTTTTTATGATCTCCGCAATGGCAAGAGCAGGATTTACATGACCTGCCGTGCCTCCGCCTGCAAGTAAAACTCTGAGCATAGAACTAATACCTCTTTATTTTTTTTTGATGCACTGACGTGAAACGTTGAGCATGATACCCATTTCTGCAAGCTGTATCATCAGTGCAGTACCGCCGTAGCTGAAAAACGGCAGTGAAATACCCGTGTTAGGGAAAGCGTTGCAGGCTACCATAATGTTGAAAAGTGCCTGCGAGCCTATCTGTATTGTTATACCAGCCGCAAGAAGCATACCAAAACGATCCTTGCTCCTTGAAGCAATCATGAAGCCCTCGATTATAAAAAGCACAAACAGCAGTACCACTACCATTGCACCCACGAAGCCAAGCTCCTCGCAGATAATAGCGAAAACGAAGTCGTTTTGCGACTCAGGCAGATAGTATTTTTGCCTTGACTCTCCAAATCCAAGACCGAACCAGCCGCCCGAGCCTATAGACAATAGAGATTCATAGGTCTGGAAGGTCTTTCCGCTAGGGTCGGATTCAGGATTTTTCCAGCTCTGTATACGATCTGAAATATAAGAAAAGCCTGAGCCTGACGCCATTTTATATATCAGCAGCAGCACCCCGAAAACAGCACACACACCGATAAATTTCCAGAAGGTCTTTTTTGGCATACCGCTTATGAACATCATAGACACTCCCATGATACCCACCAGCATAACAGCCGACATATGCCTCTGAAAAATAAGCACCAGCGCCACCGCGCCCATTATCACAGTAAACGGTATAATACAGAATTTCCAATCCTTGAACTTAGGATAATTCACCGACATTATGTATGCAAAAATAATAATGAACGTTACCTTCAGAAGCTCCGACGGCTGAAAGCTGATCGGACCTATTTGTATCCAACGCTTTGCACCGGCAACGTCTATTCCGAAAAGAGCTGTATAAAACGTAAGAAGATATGTGGCGATAAACGCAATATATGCTATCTTAGTGTTCTGAAAGAAGTGATAATCAAGATAGC
Organism: Ruminococcus sp. AM31-15AC; assembly: GCF_003462045.1. Taxonomy (NCBI): domain Bacteria; kingdom Bacillati; phylum Bacillota; class Clostridia; order Eubacteriales; family Oscillospiraceae; genus Ruminococcus; species Ruminococcus sp. AM31-15AC. Next base: position 22,568 of record NZ_QTYG01000027.1, read on the forward strand.
TGGTGGCAAACATCAGAAGAAGACCAAGTCCGGCAGACTTGAGCTGGCTCACCAGATAATAATATCCATCGTTATATTCACTCAGCCCCCACGCATAGCTTGCAGAAAACATCATCAGGAGTCCGAATACAAGCAATACCATTACTAGAATAAAAAACGGCTTGTCTATCTCCGTAAGTATAAATCTGAATCTATGCTTTCTTTTTGCCTGTGCCACAGGTTGTTTAAGAGGAACGTGACTATTATACACTATGCTTCCGTCACGCTCACGTCTAGGACCTCTTATAGCCAAACAAACAACCTCCCAACAAAATCTCTATATGAAAAACTTTCCCGAATATATCAAAAACGCTATCGCCGCCGCAGCCCCTGCCACAGATATCACAGCGAATATCCCGATCACGGTGTGATCCCCATGACCCTTTTTCTGCAAATGCTCATGAAGCGTGTAACCTTTCATAAGCAGCTTTTTTCTTCTCTTAAACACGATATACTGCAAAAGCCCGCAAGCTCCGTCAACGACCACCGCCGCACCTGCCGGCAGGAAAACGAAATATTCTCCCGAAAGCAGCACCGCCATAGTCATAAGACCACCAAGCGCCAGCGCACCAGACTCGCCCAAATAAAGCTTCGCAGGACTGCACCCCCAAAAGAGAAAGCCTCCTGCCGCACCCATTGTGCAAACAGCAAAAAGCCGAGCGGCGTCAGAACCTGCCCCTGCCGCAAGACCACTTGACAACCCTGCTGAAAATATCAAAGCCGTTACAGCACACAGCCCGTCAGTACCCGTGTCGGTCTTACCGCCTGCGCAATCGTGTATCTTCACCATGTTTATCCCCACTGTCATAAGCAGCGGAAAAAGCGGATAAAAAAGCCTGCCGAACTGCACATAGCCCAAGTGAAAAGGCATAAGCACAGCCGTCTGCACCCCTCCGCAGTATCTAAGCCCCACGCATACACCAAGACATATAAGATACTCCATACATATCTTGTAAAAAGGCTTCATGCCTATGCCAAGCTTTTTCTCCTTAACATAGTCCTCCGAAAGCCCGATAGTCGTGAGCATCAAAACTCCGCCCAGAGCGATAAACACACGCCTTGAAAACTCTCCGTTCTCAAAACTCAGCACCGCCTGTGAGTCATAAAATATAACTCCCGTAACAATGCCGAATATAACGCAGAGCATTATGACAACTCCGCCGAATTTCGGCTCAGAGCCGTCCTTTGCGAACCTGTCGCCTATATAAAAATCGAATTTGCCTGTTTTTATCCTGCGGAAATATGGTATGAACACTCTGCCGAGAACATATCCCAGCACCATTTCACACCCCAGTATCACCGCCTGCACGCTCCAACTCATTTTGTCAGTGCATTGAACACTTCTTCAAGCTTCATTCCTCTGCTTCCCTTGAAAAGCACAGCGTCGCCCTTTGCAACTACCTCTTTCAAAGCCGCCGCAAGGTCATCTCTGCTTTCAAAGTGCCTGCAATTTTCCTTTGCGAAGCCCTTTTTCTCAGCACCCTCTATATAGCACTTTGAGTCCTCGCCAAAGCAGTAAAGCAGGTCAGCCTTTGAAGCCGCAACATACTCTCCCACATTTCTGTGATAGGTCTTTGAGTTCTTGCCAAGCTCCAGCATATCTCCAAGCACGCAAATGCGCTTGCCCTCCGCCTGTGCCTGTGAAAGCACCGAAAGGCTCGCTTTCATTGAGTCAGGCGCAGCATTGTAGCAGTCAACTATATATGTAACTCCGTCAATGACGGTAACATTCTGTCTTAAACCCTCCGGTTTGAACTGAGCAATGCCATTTACAATATCCTCAGGAGAAATATCAAGCGCAAGACCCACACAGAACGCCGCAAGAGCGTTCTTTACATTATGCTCGCCCAAGCAGTTTATCTGGGCGGCTATCTTTCCGCCCTCATAGTTTATAGTAAATGTTATGCTGTTGTCAACAGTCTTAACACCGCTTGCATAAACATCGCAGTCCTTCTTTGATACAGAATAGTAATAAACCTTTCTGTCAGAATGTAACTGCACCCCTGCAAGCAATTTATCATCACGGCAAAGTATCAGCGGAGCGTCATAAGCCGCACCGTCAAGTATCTCAAGCTTCGCCTTGAGAATGTTTTCCTGCGTGCCGAGATTTTCAATATGTGAAATGCCGATGTTTGTTATAACAGCCACGTCAGGCTGACATGACATTGACATTCTCGATATCTCCCCCTGATGTGACATACCCATTTCGATAACAGCCGCCTCATAGCTGCTGTCAAGACCGAAAAGCGTCTGCGGCATACCTATCTCATTGTTGTGGTTGCCCTGAGTTTTCAGCGTCTTGTATTTCTGCGCCACAACAAGGGCTATCATATCCTTAGTGGTGGTCTTTCCCACGCTTCCTGTTACGCCAACTACCTTAACATCGAATTTAGACCTGTAATACCCCGCAATGTCGAGCAATGCCCTTGCAGTGGAGTCAACTATCATACATCTTGCACCCTCCACAGGTCTTTCCGTAACAACAGCCTCCGCACCAAGCTCCATAGCCTTTGCGGCAAAGTTGTGTCCGTCAAAATTCTCACCCTTTAGTGCAATAAAAAGCGAGCCTGGCTTTATTGTTCTCGTATCGGTGGAGATATCGGAAATTTCAACGTCAGCAGGATAGCCGTAGCTTCCGTGAACCGCCGATATTATCTCCTGTAAGCTTAATTTTTCCATTTTAATTCTTATCCGCCAATTTCTCGGCAGTATCTCCTTTCCCTTTTCTTATAAATATATATCTATTTTCATTCATCGCCGAAACGATGCAAACGGGACATCGTATTTCTGCAAAGCAGAAATTGCGCTGCTCCCCTACATAACAAATATGTTATTTTCTATCTCTTATCTACCCTCAGCTTCAAGCTCTTTAAGAGCGTCCGCAACGACTTCTCTCTCGTCAAAATGTATCTTCACACCACCTGCAAGTATCTGATAATCCTCATGACCCTTGCCGGCAAGTACGATTATATCGTCCTTTTCCGCATGATGTATAGCCCAGTGGATAGCCTCACGCCTGTCAACGATAGTTATGTAAGGAGTCGTCTTGCCCTCCAGACCAACCAGAACGTCGTTTATGATATCCTGCGGATCTTCATTCCTCGGGTTGTCGGAAGTGACGATAAGAAAATCAGCATTGTCCGCCGCAGCCGCAGCCATAAGGCTTCTCTTTGAAGCGTCTCTGTTTCCGCCACAGCCGAAAAGGCATTTCACCTTACCGCTTGCACTGTTCTTTATAGCCGAAAGCACGTTCACAAGTGCGTCAGGAGTGTGAGCATAGTCGCATATAACAGTGAAATCTCTGCCCGTCGGAACTATCTCCGCTCTTCCTCTTACGCCCTGCATAGTACCCAAAGCTCTGATAGTCTTATCAACGTCAAATCCAAGGGTCTCACAGCAGGCGATAACAGCCAGCGAGTTTGAAACGTTGAAAAGTCCGGGCATATTGAATGAAACATTGTGCTTTATCTTTCCGTCAGTGAAAACATACTTCACACCGCTTGCTGAAAGCAGTATATCCTCTGCTCTGAAATCAGCCTTTGTACAGCATGAATAAGTTTTCGCAGGACAGCTTATCTCTTTGAGATACCTTCTGCCGTATTCATCGTCAATGTTGATGATAGCGTTGTCAGATATAGTGAAAAGTATCTTCTTAGCCTGATAGTAATTTTCCATAGTACCATGAACGTCAAGATGATCCTGCGTAAGGTTAGTGAAAACGCCTACCTTATAATGACAGCCTGAAAGTCTTTTCTGCTCCAAGCCCTGCGAGGAAGCTTCCATAACAACATAGTCGCACTTTTCGTCAGCCATTTTTCTGAAAAGCTCATAAAGGTCATAAGGTTCAGGAGTCGTTCTTGCAGTAGGATAAACGTCGTCGCCTATCTCGTTCTGACAAGTGCCGATAAGACCAACCTTACAGCCGAATGAAGAAAGCACCTTCTTTATAACAGTTGTTATAGTCGTCTTTCCGTTAGTGCCTGTTACACCGATAAGAGTAAGTTCCTTTTCAGGGTGACCGAAAAATGCCGCACACAGCAGAGGGAAAGCCTCTCTTGTGTTCTCCACGATTATCTGGCAGTCAAGCCCCAGATCTCTTTCGCAGACTACAACTGTACAGCCCTTTTCAATCATGTCCTTAGCAGCGTCATGTCCGTCAAAGGTCTTTCCTTTTATGCACACGAACATCGAGCCTGCCTTGACAGCCTTTCTTGTGTCGCTCGTAACGTCGCTTATCTCCATATCAGGCAGAGAAGTTTCCGCAACGTCCTTTATGATATCATATAGTTTCATAATTATCATTCCTTATCATGGTTTCTTACTGTGAGCCTACCGAGGTCACTGCAAATGTTACCGACACAGCCGTTCCCATTGGAACGCTCTGTCCCGCTCCCACGCTCTGATCGGACTGTGCAACTGCACCCTCCTCCTCATAGCCTGAGCCTTCTGCCGTCAAGTTAAGTCCGTACATATCAAGCGTAGCCTTTGCCTGCTCCTTTGTAAGTCCTTTAAGTTCAGGCACCGTAACAGTTTCTTCCTTGGCGTTTGCTTCTGTATAAAGCACGACTGAGCCGCCATGCTCTATCTTTGCGGCAACAGGCGTCTGCTTAACAACAGTGTCGCCCTCGCCCTTGACCTTGACCTCAAGTCCAAGATCTTCAAGTGTCTTTTTGGCTTCCTCAACAGTATAATACTGAACGCTAGGTACTGAAACCTGCAAGTCTGCAAGCTCGCTCTCGTCATACTCAGGGAAGATCCCCACATAAGGCAGAACGTCTGAAAGCACGTTCACGCATATAGGTGCTGCCACCTGGCTTCCGTAGAATTTCTCGCCTGTGGGGTGGTCTACCATTACGAGCATTACTATCTCCGGATCGTCAGCAGGAGCGAATGCACAGTATGAAGAAACATACGTCTGACCGGTCGGGTCCTCGTCCATTTTCTGTGAAGTACCCGACTTACCGCCTATCCTGTATCCCTTTATATAGCAGTTAGAGCCGGGCTGACCTTCAACAACGCCCTCGAGTATCTCTCTCATAGAAGCGGAGGTGTCCTCAGAAATGACCTGACGTCTTACAACAGTGTCCATTTTCTTTACAATGTTGCCGTTCTCGTCAGTTATACTGTTCACTACCTGCGGTGTAACAAGATAACCGCCGTTTATAGCCGCCGAGTAAGCTGTTATCATCTGTATCGGCGTTACCTTATTTGTCTGACCGAATGAAGATGAAGCAAGCTGAACAGGGCCCATGTTGCTAAGCGGCATACTGATAGAATTGGATTCCGCAGGCAGGTCGATACCTGTCAGCTCGTTGAAACCGAACGCATTGTAATACTGACAGAACTTTTCAGAGCCAAGCTTCATGCCTATCTGAATGAACACAGGGTTACATGAGTTTAGCATTGCCTGGGCAAGATCCTGCGAACCGTGGTCGGTAGTTGACCAGCAGTGAAAAGTCGTGTCCTCCACCTGTATCTGAGTGCCGCAGCCAAAAGTATCATTAAGAGTGATAGCCTTTTCTTCCAAAGCCGAAGCACCTGTTATGACCTTGAATACAGAACCCGGATTGTATGTTTCTGAAACCGCCTTGTTTTTCCACTGAAGGGACCATGCGTCAAGCTGTTTTTGCTTGTAATCGTTTGAATCTTCATCAAGCCCCGCAAGCTCCGCCGCCGTCTTTTCATCGGAGATAGCCGCAGGCTCGTTAGGGTCATAAGGATCAGAAGTCGCCATTGCGTATATCTGACCTGTCTTAGGATTCATTATGATACCGCAGGCTCTGTCAGTAGGCTGATTTTCCTTAACTGCCTTTGCAAGCTCTTTTTCAAGGATATACTGAATGTTGGCGTCGATATTTAGATTAAGATCGTCGCCGTCCTGAGCGTCATAGCTCTGCTTGTATCTGTATGGTATCTCAGTTCCGTCGCTTGCCTTTGCAGTGATTATCCTGCCGTCAATGCCGCTGAGATAATCGTCATAATAAGCTTCAAGACCATATATGCCGTTGCCCTCATAGTCCGTGTGACCAAGCACAACAGAAGCAAGAGTATTCTGTGGATAAAGTCGCCTTGTGGTAGGGTCGCACCTTACGCCGTCAATGCCAAGCTCCGTGAGCTTATCCTCGATAGCCGTGGAAACAGTCTTTTCAACCTCTTTTTTCAGCACGATGTACTGAGTATCCATCTTAGTGAGTTTTTCTCTCACAGTGTTAGTGTCTATCTCAAGATTGAGCGCCAAAAACTCCACAAGTTCGTCAAGACATTCGTCCCCTGATTTCGTTGCGTCAAGTCTTTGCTGATATGTAGCCTTCTTGGACGCGTCGTCCTCTTTGGCTATATATCCTTTAAGCTCCTCTATCTTCTTGTCGTTGTCATCAAGCTTTTCTTTGAGCATAAGAGGGTCTGCATAAACAGTATAGACCGTTGCGCTCTGAGAAAGCACCGTTCCGTTTGAATCATAAATAGTGCCTCTTGACGCTGAAACAGCCGTGCTTTTAAGCTGCTGAGCGTTTGCAAGGGACTGCCACTTCTTGCCGTCCTTTATAGACACCGAAAATATGGTCGCAACCGTATATATAAGTATCGCCGCCACAGGCAGGCTCAGCCAAATATTCAGACGTTGTTTCATTCTGGCACTTGGTCTGTCGGTCATAAATATCTCCTCTCAGGACATCACCGTACATACAAAATCTTCAATAATTTAGCATGATACGGCAAATATCGTATTTTCACACATACAAATTAATAGAACAAGAAAGCTAAGCACAAATATCTTGTCCCTAACTTTCCCCATAATTATTTTATTCACTAAGCCCCGATATATTCCAGAACAGAGCTGAACCAGTGTTTTATCTTAACGAACACATTGTCGTCCTCGGCCTTTACCACCTTTGCCACCGAGTCTGACTCCACAGTAACATACTCTATCTGAGATTTATCCAGCTTTTTAAGTCCCAGCTCATTCTCAGCATACTCCTCGACCTTTGACATATTGGTCTTCTGAGCAAGCTCTGACTGTAAGCTTACATTCTCTCCCTGAAGCTGAGCAAGCTGTTCCTCCTGTCTGGTCTGCTCCGAACATAGGCTTGATATTTCGACTCTGCCGTATATCATCGTTCCAAGAACAACAGCCACTATCAGACAAATGCCTATCACAGTTACTACCGATATGGTTTTCTGCTTTAGTGCAGGGTTTTTCTTATATTTTATGGCTCTCTGAGCCTCCGCCTCCTGAGCGTTGTCATAGGCACTGTAATCAAATGCCAAGTTATGTACCTTTGCCATTGCGGTAAAACACCTCTCACGATCCACGGGCAAGCCCGTTATTTACACATTCCCAATTTCACACAAATTCCACTCAGTCCTTGATCTTCTCGATCACCCTGAGCTTAGCGCTGCGGCTTCTGTTATTCTCCGCAAGCTCCTTTTCATCAGCCTCTATAGGCTTTCTGTTCACAAGCTTTCCCCTAGGCGTTCTTCCGCATATGCACTGAGGAAAATCAGGCGGACATATACAGCCCTTGCAGAAGCTCTGAAATCTCTGCTTTACCAATCTGTCCTCCAGCGAGTGGAAAGTGATTATGCAAAGCCTGCCGCCCACGTTAAGACAATCGAATGCCTTGTCAAGAGCGATATTCAAATGTTCAAGCTCCTTATTTACCTCTATCCTGATAGCCTGAAAAGTCTTTTTGCAAGGGTTTTTCTCACGCCTTGCCTTCTGCGGAACTGCGCTTTTTATTATCTCGGCAAGCTCCATAGTTGTCTCTATCGGTTTTTGTTCTCTGTATTTTACTATCTTAGAAGCAATGCTTCTTGAAAACTTTTCTTCGCCGTACTCGAAAATTATCCTCGCAAGGCTCTGATAATCATATCCGTTCACAACGTCCTTGGCGGAAAGCCCCTCCCCTGACATTCTCATGTCAAGAGGTGCGTCATTGTGATAGGAAAAACCTCTCTCCGCATTGTCAAGCTGATAAGAGGAAACGCCCAGATCCATAAGAATGCCGTCAGCACCGCTTATTCCGAGCCTTTCAAATATCTCGTCTATCTCAGAGTAATTCCCTCTCACAACAGTCGCAGGATAGCCTGCCAAACGCTCAGTCGCAGTTTTCACCGCCTCGGGATCTCTGTCTATAGCCACAAGCCTGCCGCCCTTTTCGCCGTCAAGCCTTTTAGCGATCTCTCTCGAATGTCCTGCTCCTCCGGCAGTGCCGTCGCAGTAAATGCCGTCAGGTCGAATGTTCAAACCCTCCAAGCACTCATCAAGCAGTACGGGAATGTGGTTAAATTCCATTAAAAATCAAGCCCCTCCAGAGCTTCCATAAGCTCGTTATCATCAATGCTGCTGTTGAAATCGTCCCAGCGCTTTTTATCCCATATCTCACATCTGTCAGATACTCCGGCCACAACGATCTCCTTTTCAAGCCCTGCCACCTCTCTCAGTGACTGCGGAACAAGTATCCTGCCCTGCTTGTCAGGCTCGACCTCGCACGCCCACGCCATAAAGCTTCGCTGTAAAGCTCTCGCCTTAGCCATAGGCAGACTTCTGATCTTTTCGGCTCTTTTCTCGAAATCCTCAAGGGAATAAACGAACAGACAGCCGTCTATACCTTTAGTTACAATGAACCGCTCGCCGATAAGCTCTCTGAGCTTAGTAGGAAAAGTCATTCTTCCCTTAGCGTCCATAGTCTGATTGTAAGTTCCTTTAAGCAAGCACGCCTGCAAGCCGTTCACCTCCCTTGACCAAGTTAAGCAATGAAATGCCACTTTTGAAGCACTCATCACCACTTTTTTGCACTTTTAACCACCGTACAATAATTATACACTATATTATAGAAAATTGCAACAGTAATATTTCCCAAAGTGAATTTTTGCAAGGGATTTTTCTTGGACACTTGGTCAATTTAAGAGAGATTTTAGGGGGATTTTGTAACTTTCGCCTTTTAATTTGTCACCGTCTTGTAATTTGTAAACTTTTAATTAATTTTACATCATACAATATCTTGTGGTGTTTTAAACATTTACACCTGTATAAAGATAACAGATATTTCCGTAAAACTCCCATACATTCACATCGTATTGACCTTATAAAGTTATTGTAACACAACATATAGTATACGTCAATAGGTTTTGCGAAAAAAAGCACAATTATTTCTGACGCTGTGACAGAAAAAGCAAGAAGGGTGATGAACGGTAGAATATAGTGTCGCAAAAAGGTTAAAATTCGGTAACAAGGAAATTTGTTTTCTAATTTAATTATTACACTATCCGATTTTGTAAATTTTCATTGCTTAGATAAAGAAAATAAAGATTGAAGAGGAATGGAGCGTGAGAGAGGGTTTTTAACGTTAAACAGCCAAAAATAATAGTAAAATTGCACAAAACCGCAAAATAAAGTGGCAAAAAAGGCAACTGCAAGGGTAGAAATACAATATGCAGTAAAAAAGCGGACGCACCTCGGTGCGTCCGCCAAGCCTCAGTTATTTACTTGCAAAAATTCTCAATGTATCTGTCGATACACTGTGCCACGATCTCAGTAGCGTGTTCACGATCCTTAACATCATCGACCACAGTGTCCTTGTGTTCAAGTGCCTTGTATACCGAGAAGAAATGACACATCTCATCAAAAATGTGCTTAGGCAGCTCTGAAATGTCCTTATATATGTTGTATGTAGGATCATTGAGCGGAATGCAGATTATCTTCTCGTCAGCCGCACCATTGTCAAGCATGGAGATAACGCCTATAGGATAACAGTCAACCAAAGACAAAGGCGCAAGCGTTTCCGAGCAAAGCACAAGTACGTCCAACGGGTCGCCGTCCTCTGCATACGTCCTAGGGATAAAACCATAGTTTGCAGGATAGTGGGTCGATGTGTAAAGTATCCTGTCCATTCTCAGAAGACCCGTGGTCTTGTCAAGCTCGTATTTTACCTTTGAGCCTTTTGGTATCTCTATTACCGCCGTGAATTTTTCCTTTGTTATCACCTTTGGTGAAATATCGTGCCAGATGTTCATGTACATTCCTCCTGTATTTTTATTCAGCCTCGTACATACCCTCAGACTTTAGATTTTCAGGTATGTCAAAAACCGTTTCGCCGTCCGCCTCAACGCATGAGATACAACCGGCGTTGTCCTCGTTTATCAAATCCCACAGTGTTACAACTTCATCTTCGCCCACAACGTCTATCCCAAGCCTGTCAAAAAGCTTCTCAAGCTTCTTTGGATTGCGTGAGTATATCTGAAATTCCTGATAGTCTGTGAAATATATCTCCTCGTCATTCTTGTGCGAGCCAAATCCAAATCTCGATACTCCGTCATTTACAAGCACAGTGCCGTAACGCTTCATTATGGCAAGGGCGACCTCTTTCGTGCAGTTATCAAGATAATAGGTCTTGTATCCATCTCTCTCGCTGTCAGGAAGCTCCAGAAAGAAGAATATAGGCTCAGCGAGCTTCTCTATCACACCGCAGGCGACCTTCGCCATGATGTCACAACTCAGCACACCCCTTATATTATCCCCCTGAATGTGGCAGCAAGACCGCAGTTTTTCCGCTCCACCCACAGATACGCCCTGACAGAGGGTAAAATTATCTTCCATAATATCCTCCGTAAAATAGTTTTATTACCAATAGTATAAACCATTTTCGCAGATATTTCAAGTATAACCTATGAATTTACATTAAAAGTTTACGGCAGTACAGCCTTTCAGCCATACCGCCGCTAGAGATCACAAAATTCATAAAAAGAACAGCGTTCTCACGCATATTTCGCAAACAGCCTGTTACTTGCCTCTCTGCTCAATAATGCCGATCATCTCGCCCACATCTTTCATACCCGAAACTTCGCCCATTTTGAACCTCATCTTGAACTCGTCCTCCACCGCACCGATAAGAGTGATATGCTCGATAGAGTCCCAATCCTCGATATCATCAGCCGTGGTGTTCTCGTCCACCTCCAAAGTATCGTCATCAAAAACATCTCTGAAAACATCATCAAGTCTTTCAATTATCTCGTCCTTGCTAAGCATAATGCTCCTCCTTCACCTTTATAACAGTATTTTTATCCTCATACCCATCAACTAAAAGCCGCCAAGCCGTGTTGCCCTCTTCGTCCTGAGATATCTTCTCAAAGCCGAAGCTTTCATAAAGCCCTGCCACCATTTTATTTTTCGCCGTAGGGTAATAATGCCCATATATCTCCCTTATGCCACGCTTTTTCGCCTGTGCCACAAGACTATCCAGCATAGCAAGCTCCATATCCCTTTTCAGCACACGGCATGACATCAGCCAAAGCTCGATATCAAGCCTGCCCTTGTCCTCGCTGTCTGTCTTTCCGATAGTCACCGCCACAACGCCGTTGTCACCGAATTTGTCATAAAGCTTTCCATACAGCCTTATGTATTCATCAGAGTTATAGACCGCCTCCATTTGCTCCGCAGTGTATCTCTTTGTGGTGAGATTGAACTGATTGCTCTTGTTGGTGAGCTGAGTTATCCTTTGCAGATACAAAGGCGAAAAATCCCCTATCTCTGCCGTCATTTCAAGACTCAAAAGATAATCATGATAATCCGCAAACCTGCTCTGCGCCTTTGCACGCTGAGCGTTCGCCCTGTACATATCATTGCGTTTGAGATCGTCCTCCGACAGCGTAACAGTTTCAAAATATCCCGAACGGTCAAGCACTCTTATGTAGTCCGTGACCTCTCCTATCTCAGGCACAGCCGTTCCCCCAAGCTGTCCCCTGACTATCTCCCTCTCCGCAGGGTTATCGTCCACAAAAACAAACGCCTCAGAAAGAATGTTAAGCTCCTCAGCCGTGTCAACGATATTTTTGTCCTTTGGCAGCCAGTTGGCTTTTATCGCCACAAAATCATAAGGCCTTAGCACGCCCTCAGGGTGTGAAAGCCCTGCCAGAGCGTTCTCTTCCTCGTTTTTGGAGCATACCGTCAAAAGCACGCCCAGGTCCTTGTGCGCCTTAACATACTGCTGAAACTCAAAATAAGCCATTGCCTCAGCCGTTTCCTTGCCTATCTCCAGATTTTCCACACCGTCGTCACCAACGATGCCGCCCCAAAGAGTGTTGTCAAGGTCAAGAGCCAGCGCCTTTTTGTTCTTGCCAAAGATAGCCTTTATAATATTCGCCACCTGAAAAGCCAGTTCAGGTATAGCCTCGATATTGAGAGCATATTTGTAGAGATACCAATATTTCGGCTCGCTCCACTTTTCAAGCCCATATGCCGCTGACAGCCAGTTTATATCATTGAGATAAACCTCCGGCCTCCGGGCTATCCTGTCATACAAAGCCGAATTGAGCCTTGTGACGAAATTCACCTTTCCACGCCTGTCGGAAGCGTCCATGTTTCCCATAAGGCGGAAAAACGGAAGTTCAAAATTGTTCTGTATCACAGGACAGCCGAAATGCTCTTTCACTCCGTCCCAAGCCTGAGAAAGCCTGTCAAGCTCAGCGTTCAACCCCTGCTCTATCTCCTCTTCACCCGACCTAGGGGTAGGTGAAAAGCTGAGGTTTCTAAGGCTCGTGTGTATATAAACGATATCAGGCTTAAAGCGGTCAAGCTCCTCGTTTGAGAACACAGCGTCCTGCCAGAACTGTCCGTATTCCGATTGATAGAACTCACATTCAAAGCCCATGTCAAGCAAAAACAGCTCCAATACCGACACAATATCGTCCGTAGTCGAGCCGCCCAGCACAGCCACCCTCTTTTTCAGCCGCACCGTTCCGTCGCCCAAAAGCTGCCTTTTCAGCGCCCTTTTCTTTTTCATTATAAACCCATTGTCAAATGGATACTCCAACTCTTTCATATTGCCCTCGCTTTTTATATATGACCTATAGATCCGATTCTCGTTCCCATATCATTTCATAGTCTTTTTCACCGGTAGCTTCGTCCAGACCCTCGCATTTTATATCAAAGCCCTCTCTCTCGTAAAAACGTATCGCCCGAGTATTTTTCTGATAAACGTTTAAAGACAGTTTAGCTTTTCTATCTTTTGCATAGTTCAGCAACAGTTTTCCTATCCCCTGCGACCGCACTTCTTCTGAAACAAAAATGCCCTCGATATATCCACCATTTATCCCGATAAAGCCTTGTATTTTTCCATTACATTCGTATACATAAACTTCCGCCTGCGGCAGCATATCTTTTACTGGCTCAAAATTATCATTCCAGTATTGAGAGGAAATAAAGTAATGTGCATTCAGATTGGCGTTTAGCCATATATCAGCCACCCTGTCAATGTCCGATTTTTGAAGCTTTCTTATCTGCATGATAATTCACCAAGCGCCCACTACTTCCTAAACATATGAAAATCACAGCAGTCACCGCCGTACCCCAGCGTCTTAGTCCTGGTAAACCCTATCTTTTTAAGTCCGCCGTATGTAACATCATCAACATCACAAAACAGCCTGCAAAGCTCCTCACAGCCGTTTTCAACACAAGCCGTGTGCCAAAGGCACTTTGTTATGGTGACGTTGAAATAATCCTTACCATGCTCCTGAACGCTCTCCTGAAGATCAGTGGTGCGCATTATCTTCAAAAATACCCTGCTGTATATCGCATAAAACCCAGGCACTATCTCCATTTTCACCGTGGAAGAATGTTTCTTCGCCGCCACTATCTCCAGCATATATTTGCGCATATACTTGTATACATCATCATCAGAAAGCCCCGCCGCAATGAAACTCTTGTAAAGGGCTATCCTCGGCAAAATGGTCTGTATAAGCGTTTTCATCTGATTTTCCGTCTTGCCCTTTGTGTTCCCGATGATTTCCCCAAGAGCCTTGTCCTGCATCTCAAACAGCTTTCCGCCCCTGTCATTACCGAAACTCTCTGCCAAAAACGCCTTTATCTGCTTTTGCTGTTTTATTTTCATTTTCACCGCACCTTTCTGCTGTCACTTCTTCCTGCTGTACCTAAAATCGCAGTATGATGCACCCTCAGCAATAGTCCCCGTCCTAACGAGTTCATGTTCATCATGTCCGCCAGCACAAAATCCATTCTGCATATGTAAGCCGCCAGCTCAGGACACCCCTCGTCCTTACAAAGCTTGCACGCCCCACATTCGTGATAATCATACCCAAGGTCATATTCACCATTGCCCGGCAGAATATCCACCACCCAATCGTTCTCATATAACCTCTTGTGGCTGTCTTCCGACCATTTCAAACGCCCTGGCATCTTCTTAGGGTCAAGATAACTGTCCACATCACCCATGACCTTGTGAAAAAGCTTTGAAGCGCAAAGCCCGTCACGGAATATCTCAAAATTCTCCTCCGCAGACTTCCCTGTGCTCCTGTTCATGGCAATGTAATAGCTCGCCATAATGTACGAACTCAAAAGCTTTGACTTACCAATATCCTTAGCCCTCGCAACTATCTTCCCATGTTCTTCCTCTATCTTCTTAGCCACCTCTTTAGGAAAGCCTCTCCTTTTAAGCTCCGCCTTTACCACACTGTGATAAAAGTGAAATATCATCTTCACACTAAACGTATTTTCCATATTTTCACCTTTCTATCCGTTAAACAACGCCAACTCTATTCCCGATTATCCATATTGTAAATAACGCAAGCAAACCCGGCTATCACCGCAAACAGTATCGCACCGCCCATCTCCTCCTGCAATGCCGCCCCGACAAAATAGCCAGCCATAGCCGCAAAAAACATGATAACAACAGCCGCCACCGTCCTAAATTTTTTCATAACGCTCAACCTCCAGCCTATCTCATATTATCCAAAGCCATACGGCAAACCTCGTCCGTTAGTTTCACCTTACCCAAACCTACAGCACACAAACCACAAACCAGTACATATAAGGTACCAGCGTCATAATGATATCATAAACTGCAAGAATTTTTCCCGACAGAGCATGACCATTCGCCGTACCCTTTTTCCAAACCAACAAACTGTACAGCACGCTCACCGCAATATGTATCAAACCACAAGCAAAAATTATCCAATGAAAAACATCGTCCTGAAACTTCCCCTCACTGCCTGTCAGCTCAAAGCTAATGATTACCACCCAGCCCAAAAGGTCATTTCCCAGACCACTGATAACATGAGCCGCTATAGCCAAAAATTTCTTCATAAGCATACCCCCTATGCCAAAAGCATCTAATTTTTATTTTCTGATAACTCACATTTTATCATCAACCTGCACAAAATCCGCCCCACAAATTCGTGCAAACAAATGATTTATGTTTTAATTTGGCAATATTTCTGCAATTGTTGCATTTTTTATGCAACAAAAGTGGTGATTTTCGGGATAAGTAGAAAGCGTTTTGATACTTGCGGGCACGTACAAGCCCTGCGACTTAGTGAAACCGAGGTGAGTTTCTGGAACAGGCTGTAGAGAACTTGTGTCAAAGCGTGGGTGTGCATTGCGGTATTTTGTGTATACGCAACCAAGGGCATAATACTCAATGTCACACCCCGAATGTAACTTGAAAATCAAATAAAAAAATTCGGACACACTCATAAAATTACGGCAACAAATCTGTAGGGGCGAACAGCGTTCGCCCGTCGAAGAAACAAGTCCACGATTACAACCATTGTAGGACAGAACAAAAAACTATCCTATCACGCTTGTAGGGGCTGGCGCCCTCGACAGCCCACTCGGAGGTGTAATGCTGTGATTGTTGTATCTTTGATGCCAAATTATTTTCAAGGTACATTATTGTGATATTCCCCGATAATTCAAAGGGCAAGAAATAGCGGGCTGTCGCATTTTTGTGAGCTTGCAAACAGAAATTTCGCCAAGCCCCTACAATTTTTATTGATAGTTTATTCCTCCGCAAAATCGCTCCGCTCTTTGCGTATCTACATTGCGCTTAGGGCTAGAAAGGCGGTGCAGATTTAATTCTCCGATATCACTTTTATCTGATATTTGACTTCTATATGCTTTTGATACTACAATCTGCACCTTGTCGGCTTGCGCCGAATGAGGCTCTGCCTCATACTCCGCTAGGGGCTTTGCCCCTAGACCCCACAAGCCCTC
>NZ_QTYG01000028.1:0-37898 GCF_003462045.1 Ruminococcus sp. AM31-15AC
AATTATACATTTGTGAGTGCAGAGATATTCCTGTTTATGAAGATAAAAAAATTCATAAAAAATTTGCTTAAGCTATGGAAATATGCGAAAAAATGTGCTATAATATACTAGTATTGTATTGTATCCTCCCATGATGGAGGAATAATAACAAGGAGGAAATTTAATATGAAAACAAAGGTCAACACAAAATCATTGGTGATACTGGGATTGATGACAGCTCTCACAATGATCTTCTCGTTCACTCCTATCGGTTCTATACCTATCGGACCGCTGGTAATTACTCTCAACGTAATTCCTATTGCCATAGCGGCTGTAACGGTAGGCCCTGTGGGAAGTGCAGTCATTGGAGGAGTTTTCGGACTGCTCAGCTTTTTGCAGTGCTTCGGAATTGGCGTGCCAAGCGGAATGGGTGCAGCACTTGTTGCGATCGATCCGGTCCTGGCTTTCGTTCAGCGATTTGTACCAAGACTTCTTGACGGCATTATCGTAGGATTTATTGCAAAAGGCATGAGCAAGGTAACAAACAATTATGTTTCATATGCTGTTACGGGCTTTTGCACTGCATTTCTGAACACTGCGTTCTTTATGAGTGCGCTTGTTTTGCTTTTCGGCAACACCGATTATGTAAAAGAGCTTATGGGCGGAAAGAATATCATAGTATTCATCTGCACCTTTGTAGGCATAAACGCTCTGGTCGAAATGGCTGTATGTACATTTGTTACAGGCACAGTGGGTGCTGCACTTTATAAGGCAAGGTTCATACCCAGCAAAAACAAAGCGCAGGCATAAATTCACCGAAAGGATAACATACAAATGGTTTTAGCGGTCGATATAGGAAACACTAACATAGTAATGGGCTGTTTTGAAAGCGACAGGATACTTTTTGTTGAAAGACTTTCTACAAATCAGCAGTCCACGGCACTTGAATATGCCATAATGCTCAAGAACATTCTTGAGATACATTCTATAGATATGTCAGATTTCAGGGGCGGCATAATCTCATCGGTCGTGCCGTCTGTTACCCTCACGATGAAAGAGGCAATGGAGAGGCTTATCAAAAAGCGCATCATGGTGGTAGGACCTGGGATAAAGACGGGACTTAAGATAAATCTCGACAATCCTGCACAGCTTGGAAGCGACAGAGTTGCAGACGCAGTTGCGGCGATAAACCTCTACCCTGTGCCTATCATAATGATAGATATGGGCACTGCTACTACCATATCAGTAATAGACAAGGAAAAGAATTTCATAGGCGGAATGATAATACCGGGACTTAGAACTTCCCTCGACTCGCTTTCGGGCAAGGCTTCACAGCTTCCTTTCATCAGCCTTGTACCGCCTAAAAAGGTCATAGGCACTAATACTATCGACTGTATGAAGAGCGGTATAATCCATAGCAACGCCGCAAGCATTGACGGAGTTATAGAGAGGATAGAAAACGAGCTTGGCGAAAAATGCACTGTGGTTTCCACAGGCGGTGTGGCAAAGATAATAGTTCCTTACTGCAAGCGTGACATCGTCATTGACGATGAGCTTCTGCTCAAAGGGCTTATGATAATCTACAATAAAAACAAACAATAATTTAAAATACAATACACAAAGCGTCGGGTAGTTTTATCCGACGCTCTTTTATGTCGCTTTTTATATCCATAATAGACAAACAAACGGGCTTCAAACAGTTGCAAATGCCGAAAATGGAGCGTTTCTATTGCTTCCAGGGCTTTGTTATGGTACAATCATATGTGCAAAGTAAAACGTTTACATAAAACAGAAAGCAGGAAATATATGAACACAGGAAAAATATTATGCCTTATGGCCGCAGTGCTTATGCTGTCAGGCTGTTCAAAGGGTGTGGACGGTTCACAGGCTTCATCAAAGGCGGCTGAAAGCTCCGGCAAAGCGGACAGCAGTGTTTCAGACTATGATAATACCACCACCGAACCTGAAACAGACAAACCTGAGTTTGACCTCAATGACAGCGTGATAGGGTTTTCGCAGGAAAGCGGCTTTTATGACAGCGGTTTCAGCCTTGAGCTTACCGCAAATGAGGGTGAGAAGATATACTACACCACTGACGCACAGACCCTAGGACCTCTGCCACGAGAGAAGAATACACTGCCCCTATCGAGATAAAAGACAGGAGCAATGACCCAAACGTTGTTTCAGCTGTGCCGACGGAAATGATATCGGGAAATTTCAATGAGTTTAGCTTTGGCGAAGGAGATTTCTGGTGCAACAAAAAAGCACCTTCTGACAATGCGGTGGACAAATGCACTGTCATAAGAGCATCAAGCGAAAAAAGCGACGGAAGCGTTTCAAAAAGCTTCTCAGGCAGCTTTTACATAGGAAGCGCAGAGGAGCATATAAAAGGGCTTAAAGAAAGCTGCGAAGCGGCTGGGCATGACCTTGCGGTAATGAACATCACAATGGACTACGCTGACCTTTTCGACAGCAAGATCGGCATTTACGTCAAGGGAGATATTTTCAACAAGGCACTGGAGGATTATAAAGCCAGCGGAGAAAGCATAGAAAACGAAACTGCAAGACAGCTTGACGCAAACTACAAACAGCGTGGCAAGGAATGGGAACGTAATTGTCACATCGAGCTTAACGAGATTTCAGCCAAGGGAAATGTGACGAACGCTTTGTCACAGGATTGCGGCATAAGGATACAGGGAAACTATTCACGCTCCGATCTGCAAAAGGGATTCAGGCTTTACGCCAGAAAGAAATATGGCGAAAAGAAGTTTAACTATGAGGTCTTTGAGGGGCTGAAAAACGCATCTAATGAAACTATCGACAGCTTTAAGACGCTTACTCTCCGTGCAGGTGGAAATTGTGCTTTTACGGCAAAATTCAATGACACCTATTGGCAGAGTCTTATGACAGAGCTTGACGGCTCAACAAAGGCTTCACGTCCATGCGTTGTTTATCTGAATGGCGAATACTGGGGACTTTATGTGCTGGAGGAGGACTATTCCGACAATTATTTTGAAAGCCACTATGGTGTGAACAAAGACGATGTGGTGGTCTACAAAGGCGACGCAGAAACCTATCAGAGCGGCTACAAGCTTGACGAGGGCAAGCTTCCGGAGGGAGAAACAGACGAGGGATATTTCTTCAAGGAGCTTACAGATTTCTTCGCTTCTCACAAAGACTTATCCGCACAGGCAGATTATGAGGAGTTCTCAAAGCTTGTTGACACCGACAGTGTGAGAGATTATTTCCTTGCAGAGGTTTGGATAAACAACAAGTGGGACTGGCCGGGCAAAAACTGGTCAATGTGGAAGGTGCAGAACACAGACAGTTCCAACGAATATGCAGACGGCAAATGGCGTTTCATGTTCTATGACGTTGAGTTCGGCGGAGTGAGCGGCGAGGGCGACGCTTGGACCAACACCATGAAAGAGGATAACTACAAGCCAAAGGGACTGCTTGACACGGACACGAAAAATCCTGCGGTTCTGAGTTTTGCTTATCTTATGTCAAACGAAAATTTCAGGAACGATTTCAATGACAGGCTTTTAAAGATGTCTGAGGGTACGTTTGAAAAAGAAAAGGCACTTGATAGGCTCGCAGAATTTGAGAGCATATATTCCCCTCTTTATGAGCAGTTCTTTGCAAGATACCCGGAAACAGGCTCGGCTGAAGAAGCGCTTCATGGAGGATATGCTTCATCAGACTGCATAAGGGCGTTCATTAACAAGCGTGATAAGTCTATCCAAAGTATTGTGGACTGGACTAATTTGCAGTTCTGATATTTCACAAACTAAAACGCAGAACAGCTTATGCTGAACTGCCGTTTTTATATGCTCTGATCTATGCCGCAGGAGCGTATGTGAATGTTATTTCGAGAGTGTTTATCTTTCCTGCATAGTCAAGTATTGTTGGAGAAGCCTTTGAAAGGTCACCGCCTGCTATCCTTGCGTCCTCAGGCGGTGTGGATACCCACTGATTTACAAGGTTCACTCTTGTGCAAAGCTGGTCGTCAGAGGTCGTATAGCCCTCCGCTGTGGTTTCAACAGCTTCACCGTTTATCTTTATCTCGTCAATAGTTGCGATATAGCCCGGATAAAGCTTTTCACCGTTTGCGATACCCAGAGCCGAGAATGCAATGCCGTTGGCGTTGTTTGATGTCATATCAAGGCTTACTGTGTAAGTTCCCTCACCGTCTATAACTGCGTTTTCTGCGATCACTCCGTCGCTCTTTGATACTGGGTCATACTCGTCACCTACGCTGTAGCATACGGAAAAATCTGCACTCTGATACATTATCCATGCCACCGCTGTATTCTCGTCAGCCTGCGGTGCGGTATCGTCTGTAAGCTTTTCAGGTGCGGCTGCAAGAGTTTCATCAAGCTTCTTTACAGCAGCGGCTCTTTCCTCCTCCACTGTCATCGAGGATTGGTTATCACGACGTCTTTCATCAAATATCTTTGCCACAGTTTCATCACGCATTTTAAGTTCTGAACGTGAGAAGAAATCACTGCAATCCCAAAGGAATGGCGCAAAGCCGTAGGCGTCGCAGTTATCGAGAAGGTTGTTAATAAACTTGTCAGTGCCTTTCTTTACGTCACCGCCGTTTGTAAGCACTGCATATTCGCCTATTATTATGCCGTAGCCCTGCTCGGAATACTTTGTCATGTTCCTGAAAAGTCTGTTCTGCTCCTCATAGTCTGTCTTTGTTCCGCAATAATCCCATGGGGTATAATAATGAACAGAAAGCAGGAGCTTATCCTTTGCGGTATCAGTTGGCATTTGGAACTTGTTTGAGCAGGTCATTGTGATATCGGTATTGTAGCCTGCGATAAGAAGAAAACGCTGTTCGTTGTTTCCGCCTGTTGCACGGACAGTGTCAACAAAGGTCTGATTTATCTTGTTGGCCATTTCATAGCACTCGGCTTTTGAAAGCGAGCCTGAGTTTTTGCACACGTCTGTGTCATTGAGTCTGTCACCAAGCTCTTCGTTTGCACCCTCAAATATAAGTCTGTCGGAGTATTTTTTATATCTGTTCGCTATCTGCGTCCACATGGACTTATACATTTCAAACGCCTTGTCAACGTCGCTCTGCTCGGAAGAACCGAACATTCCCCACCAGCTTCCGTCCCAGTGGTCGTTTATGATAACATACATATCATTATCCAAAGCGTAGTTTATTATCTCCTCCACTCTGTCGAGATAGGCTTCATTTATGGTGTAATCGCCTTTTTCATACTCCATTGCGTTTGTCCATGCCACAGGCACACGGAGAGAGTCAAAACCGCTTGCTTTCATGCCCTTTATCATTTCTTCCGTTGTGACAGGCTGACCCCAGAGAGTTTCAAAGCTTTCAGGGTCGGTGTCGGCAGAATAGCTTTTATGACCGTATGCCTCCATTGTGTTTCCAAGGTTCGTGCCGTTGCCCAGAAGTCTTGCAAGCTCGGTTGCGGTAAGGTCTTTGTTTATGCTTCCGTCATCAGAGGTCTTTGCACCCTCCTCTGCCTTAGATGAGCTGTCGCTTCCCTTTCCACAGCCTGCAAGCAGTGCAGTACAGCCCATGACCGCCGCAGTAAGAAGCGAGATAGCTTTGATAGTTCTCATATTATTTCCTCCTATTTCATAAATACAAATTCTTCAAGTTCAAAAAGCGGCTTGTTTTTGAAATAACCTGCTATCCAATCGGCAAGCTCATCTGAAAAAGCTGTAGGCACAAAATAGATAGAATGTCTGCCTGTGAGTGACTTGACTACTCCTGTGTAAACTCCGTCACCTGTGCCAATATCAACATAGCCTACAGGCTCGCTGTTCTCATAGTCATCAGCATAGACCGCCACCTTCGTGACAGTTCCCATACCCCTGACTTTCAGGGCTATCTTCATGGTCTTTGAGGAAAAGTCCTCACCAAAATCAAAATACTTATAGCCTATAACATTACCCTCGGTGATGTTCACGATACTTCTTGTGAAGATGTCCTTTTCGGTGATAAAACAGCCGCCTTTCAGCACGCAGGCTATATCCGCAGGATAAGGCTTGAAAGGGTCAAGGCTGTCTTCAAAGCCAAGCGAGGTCATTTCCACTGTCGGTATCGTTCCGTCAGGGAGGATCTCTATTTTCTCAACGCAGGCACGTCTTGACATTATGGTATTGTTTGTCATTCTGTGATAGAAGATATACCACTGACCATTTATGTTACACACTGAGCCGTGGTCATTTCCGCCTGGATAATCAACGCCGTTGTCTATTATATATCCACGATATTTGAACGGACCTTGTGGCTTATCTGAGGTCGCATAGGCAAGCCTGCTTCCTACACATGGGGAATATATAAGATAGTATGTATCGCCGATTTTCCTCGGGGAGCTTGCCTCGAAGAAGCGCTGTTCCTGCGGTGCGTTGTCGCTGTCATCAATGACCGCTCTTTTGTAGCTTCCCTTTTTAATGGTATACATATCCGCAGGGTCTATCTCGTTGAAGCTGGATTCTGTGAATCCGTAATAAATATACACTCTGCCGTCATCATCAACAAGCACGCCTGCATCATTATAAATGCCGTCATCGCCTGCGTCCTCAGGGCCATATTTATACTGAGAAAGGAGCTTGAAAGGACCTTCGGGCTTATCGGACACGCCAACAACGCCCTTTGAGCCGACTATATAGCATAGAGATAATACTTGCCGTCTTTTTCTATAACGTCCGGAGCGAACAGCTTGCGGTCGGTCATTCCCTCGGTATCGGACTTATGGTCACGGTCATCACGGGTATGAAAGCTGTGTCCGTGGCAGACCCAGTTGTTAAGGTCGTCAAGTGGTGCAGACCAGACTTTCAGTTTATAGTCGCAAAAGTCGCTTTGAGCGGCTCTGTCATGTGAGCCATAAAGATAAACTCTGTCGCCGAAAACTCTCGGCTCGCCGTCAGGGATATACTCCCATGCAGGCAAAATGGGGTTTGGCATGAAAATTTCCTCCTATGTTTTTCATAACTTGTTTTATCATAAGATAATTATAAATCATACTATTATTATTTTCAATATCCTAACACGCTGTCAGAGGTGAAAATTTGTGCAAAATGTAAAATCGTGCAGACTGTCCAAAGGTGCAAAAAAGCCCATTTGCGACGGCTTCCGACCTTGACAAAAGAGGGCAAATCGTGTATAATATTAAGTTGATAGTACCCGTATAAAATTATATTGATATAGGAGTGTTTAATTATGGCAGCTATTTCTAAGACTGTTTCAAAAGCAGGTTATGCTAAATTGCAGGAGGAACTTGAATACCTTATTACAGTAAAAAGACGTGAAGTCGCTCAGAAGCTTAAAGAAGCACGTTCTTTCGGAGACCTTTCCGAGAATGCTGAGTATGACGAGGCAAAGAATGAGCAGGCTATCCTTGAATCAAAGATCAATGAGTTAGAGCTTCTCATTTCAAACGCAACTGTCGTTGAGGACGATGATATTTCTGTAAACGAGATAGGCGTAGGCTCTATCATCAAGATAAAGGATATCGAGCTTGACGAGATCGAGGATCTTCAGATAGTGGGTTCAACTGAGTCTGACCCTGACAACGGCAAGATCTCTGACGAGTCACCTATAGGCAAGGCTGCACTCAAGCACAAGGTAGGCGACATTTTCGAGGCTGAAACACCTGCCGGTCTGCTGAAATTCGAGGTCATCGACATTTCAAAGTAACAGACCACTTACAAAACACACGGAAAGGAAAATATAAATGAGCGAGGAAAACCGCACAAACGCTCCTGAGGAAGAGCTTACTCAGGAGGACATAAACAGCTTAAAGAAGATAAGAATGGACAAGCTTGAAGAGCTGAAAGCCAAGGGCAAGAATCCATTTGAGATAACAAAGTATGATGTTACAGCAAGCTGTGCCGAGGCTAAAGCACAGTATGAAAAGCTTGAGGCTGAGCTTAAGGAGCAGGCAGGCGAGGACGAGGAAAAGCTCAAGGAGCTTCTCGAGGCAAACCGCATAACAGTAGCGTTGCAGGCAGAGTAATGTCAAGACGTCTTATGGGCAAGGCAAGTTTTTTCGACCTGAGAGATAAGAGCGACAAGGTTCAGGTCTATCTGAGAATGAACGAGATCGGCAAGGAAGAATTTGACGATTACAAGAAGGGCGATATCGGTGATATCGTTGGCATTGAGGGCTTTGTATTCAGAACAAAAATGGGCGAGATATCAATTCACGCTCAGAAGTTCGTACTGCTTTCAAAGTCGCTTCTGCCGTTGCCTGAGAAGTGGCATGGTCTGAAGGATCAGGACACTAGATACAGACAGAGATACACAGACCTTATATGCAATCCTGAGGTAAAGGATACATTTATAAAGAGGTCGCAGATAATCTCATCTATCAGAAGATATCTTGACGGACAGGGCTTCATGGAAGTTGAAACTCCAATGCTGGTATCTAATGCAGGCGGAGCTGCCGCAAGACCATTTGAGACACACTACAACGCACTTGACGAGGACGTTAAGCTTAGAATTTCTTTGGAGCTTTATCTGAAAAGGCTTATTGTCGGCGGTCTTGAAAGAGTATACGAGATCGGCAGAGTATTCAGAAACGAGGGTGTTGACGCAAGGCACAATCCTGAGTTCACTCTTATGGAGCTTTATCAGGCATACACAGATTACTACGGCATGATGGATCTCACAGAGAATATGTTCAGACACGTTGCACAGGAGGTATGCGGCACAACTTGTGTACCATACGGTGATGTAATGATCGACCTTGACAAGCCATTTGAGAGAATGACAATGATCGACGCAGTAAAGAAGTATTCGGGAGTTGATTTCTCACAGGTAGCCACAACAGAAGAGGCAAAAGCACTTGCAGACGAGCATCACATTGAATACGAGGCAAGGCACAAGAGGGGCGACATACTCAACCTGTTCTTTGAGGAATATGTTGAGGAGCATCTTATTCAGCCTACGTTCATAATGGATCACCCTATCGAGATTTCTCCGCTCACAAAGAAGAAGCCTGAGAATCCTGATTATGTAGAGAGATTTGAGCTTTTCATCACAGGCAGAGAGATGTGCAACGCATACTCAGAGCTGAACGATCCGATAGATCAGCGTGAAAGATTTGCGGCGCAGGAAGAGGCATTGAAGCAGGGTGACGAGGAAGCAAACCACACAGACGAGGACTTCCTGAGGGCTTTGGAGATAGGTATGCCACCTACAGGCGGTATTGGTTACGGCATAGACAGACTTGTTATGCTGCTGACTAACTCACCGGCTATCAGAGATGTGCTGTTGTTCCCTACTATGAAGACGTTGGAGTAAACATAGTAAGATAATTTGTAGAATTAATGGGCAATTCCAATCGGGATTGCCCATTTTCTAAAATGAATGGAAATACAAATCGGAATTTATTAAGGAGAATATTGATGAAACTATTTTTATGTTCGCACTTTTCAAGTGTAGGAAGTCTGATAAAAGAAGAAATTGAAAATAAGAAAGTCGCATTTATTCCAACAGCTTCGTTGCGTGAAGGCTACACCGGTTATGTCGGCTCGGCTCGAAAATTATTCAAAAAGTTGGGAGCAATCGTAACTGAAATTGATATTTCAACGGAGGCTTATTCAACGATACAGTCTGTTTTTGAAGAAGCAGATGTGATATATTTTACCGGCGGAAATTCTTTCTTTCTTATGGACCAGCTCCGTAAAACGGGAACTGATGGACTGCTGAAAAAGGAATTGGCAAATGGAAAATTGATGATCGGTGAGTCGGCAGGCGCAATTATATGCGCTCCAAGCATCCAATATATCGAGCAAATGGATGAAAAGCCGGAGGACTACTCACAAAAAGATGATGCAGGGATTGATTTGATTGATTTCTATGTTCTTCCGCATTATCTTACAGCACCATTTAAGAAAGTTACCGAGAAAATAATGACTGAGTTTTCGGATTTGAATCTATGCCCAATTAACAACCGTCAGGGAATTGTAATTGATGGTGAAGATTCAAAGGTTATTTGCAAAGACTAATTTGAAAATTCCAGTTTGCCAACTTGCCCTTTGAGAGAGGAGAAATCCTTTTCTCAAAGGGCATTTTTATATTGTGCAGTTTGTATGAGGTTTCTTGTGTTTCATATTATCACATAAGAAACCGCAAAGACATCACCGCTCTTACTTCTCCTCAAACATCCACTTGACCGCCTTTTCAGCATACTCACTCCAAAAAATCATATCGTGGTTGCCTTTGCTTTCAAAATACTCGTGAGAAACGTTTCTGCTTTCAAGAAATTTGTGAAGATCACGGTTGTTTTCAAGCAGGAAATCTTCTGTACCGCAGCACATAAATATATCTGGGATATTTTTGCCCTCTCGCTGAAGTTCGTCTATAAGAAATTCGGGATTGTTCCTGCTGTTCAGCACCTCAGACGTTTCGCCGAAACATTCTCTGTAATATTCATAATTCGCTGTGGCATTGCCTTGCCCATCTGACATTCCTGCGACTTCGTGTACGATAAGAGCCGAAGATAATGCAGCAACCTTGCCAAAGGTTTCTGGATATGCAAATGCTGTATGAAGCGCACCAAATCCGCCCATTGAAAGACCCATAATGTATGTTTCACTGCCGTCTTTCGCAAGTCTGAAAACTCGTCTTACATAGTCCACAAGCTCCTCGCCGACGAATTTGCAGAACTGATGACCGGTCGAGCGTCCGTCCAGCCAAAAAGAATTTTCGCCCGAGGGGATAACTACCGCAAAATTATACTTGTCCGAAAGATATTCAGGCACCCAGTTTTCTGCGTCGCCTGTATAACCGTGCAGCAAGAAAAGCGTTTTGGTGCTGTTTTCCGAGTATTTCGTATCTGTCTGCCCCCAGTCCTGCCTTATGTCACATGGCAGGTACATTTTAAACGTGGTATACCTCCGCAGGCAATTTGAATAAAATCTGATCGTTAAGTTTGACATAGTTTTTCCTCCTGTTTTTTATATAATTATACTACATAAAATAAGGTTTGTTCAAGGGGGCAGCGAAAAAAATTTTCAATTTTCCTCACAAAATCATTTATCCCTATAATAATAAAAAATCACAACTGTCAAAGCCTCGTCCCAACGTACCTTGCCGCTTTTTCATAATATTTTTGTCGCTCATAATTCTACGCTCCTCCACATCTACAAGGTGTCTATCTACCCCGTCTGCAACTATTTTATTCATTATATCAAAATCAAAGCCGCAAAGTCAAACCAGCAAAAAAGCTGTCCGACCTTGCGGCTTTTGACCTTTTTAATACAATACTAACCGAAATGTGCCCTACATATCCTCCCTCATCATATCATTCTCACTCTTTATAAACATAAGCACAAAGCATATAAGCAGCAATGCACAAGATATCCATATAAACTCATTGCCTATGTATAATGAATATGCTCCGCCTATTCCTGCGCCGCAGGCAAATACGAATATCGTAAGAAAATATTGCAGCGATTTCCTAAGCAGCGACTTGTCCCCTATCCTCATGTATGCACTTATGGATTCCATTGCACTTCTCATATTTCCTATGCACATCGTGCTTGCGTATGGATAACTATTTACTTTCCTGAACGATTGCACCTGCATTGCACAGGCACATGATGAAAGCGCATTCGCAACAAAATCGTATGAACCGCCAAGCGGTATAAACCCCACAATGCAAAGCAGCACCATTTCCGTGAAAACTATTATCTGCCGCCAATGTATAAATCCCACGTCCTTGAAACGTGCGTGCAGACGCTCGGCTATGAAAATCCCCATTGCAAACGCCAGCACAGGTATAAGATAGTGCAACGCCCTGTGCCAGTTGCCTTTTGCGACATATGTGCTCATAAGCACAATGTTTCCCGTTTGTGCATTTGAAAAAACTTCACCTCGCACAAAATACGAATATGCGTCCTGCAAGCCCCCTGATATGGTCAGAAGTATCATGAGCATATTGGTTTCAGACATTTGTTTTCTTGATCGTAACATCATTTTATCATATTCTTTCATAAAAAATTAACAAGAAAAATATTTTTATGCACTTTAATTTTCTCCTTTTTCCATTATAATTATCTCAGATATATAAGTCAAATATATAATTGATATGCAAGATATAAAATATTGATATAGCAAGAAAGTGATAGAGTGAATATAAATTACGAATATTATAAGATATTTTATTATGCCGCAAAGAACCGCAGCTTTTCAAGAACGGCAAAAGTGCTGCTCACAAATCAGCCTAATATCACAAGGGTGATAAAAATACTCGAAGGAGAACTTGGCTGCACGCTTTCAATCGAATGAAAAACGGCGTCACGCTTACCCCTGAGGGAGAGATACTTTACGAGCACATCTCAAAGGCGGTGGAACTTATTACAGAGGGCGAAGATGAGATCTCAAAAGCCAACGACCTGCAAAGCGGAACTGTCACCATAAGTGTGACGGAGACCGCACTTCACGGCGTTATGCTGCCACTTCTCAATGAGTTCCATGAAAGATATCCGGGAATAAAAATAAAGCTGCTGAACCATTCAACCCCTCAGGCACTGACTGCTCTCAAAAGCGGCATTGCAAACCTCGCTGTGGTAACAACGCCGATAAGCACAGAGGGCTCGCTGAATTTTCATAAGCTCAGAGAGTTCCGTGAACTTATCATATGCAGCACAAAGCTAAAGGATCTTGCAAAGCGAACGCTCACTCTTGAGGAACTTTGCAGCCACCCTATAATATCACTTAACCGAAACACAAGGACATATGATTTCTATTCCGATTTCTTTTTCCAGCATGGAATAGATTTTCAGCCGGATATAGAGGTCGCAACTGCCGATCAGATAATGCCGCTTGTGAAAAGCAACCTTGGCATAGGTCTTATACCTGAACCGATGGCACAAAGCGGCGATGTTTATATTCTGAAAACTGATGAAGAGTTTCCAAAGAGGAGCATCGTTCTTGCAGAAAATGCAGACAAAAAACTCAATGCCGCCGCTACAGAGATACAAAAAATGATACTGAAAAAGTGTAATATGTTTGCAAATGCTGAGATATGACATACATGAAAGGAGATAATAATATGCCTACAGTTTTGCCAAAAGAAAATGAAGTCGAACAGTTTTTTTCAAGGATAATGGCATCGGAAGGAGCTTGCGAAAGGCTCAGCAACGTGCTTTACGATCACCTTAGCGACGACGATATGCAGACCGATCCTGACCCAAAACATCTTGTGCAGGTGCTTTTGACCGCATATACGAACGGTGATATAAGTGCGCTTCTGCTGGAGCTTTGTGGAAGAAGTCTTTTCGATCTGCTGAGAGAGGCATACCTTATACCAAAGCGTTTTCACGGAAAAGCCGGAAAAAATCCTGAACTCCTTACGACCCCTGAAGGCGATGTCATTGAAGAAAAGAAAAAGCTTGTCACAAAGCATGAGTTCGAGAAATTTCGTGATGTGTACAAAAACCACAGCTGTGCACCACGTTCAAAGCTTTATCTTGCAGACGGATATGACCTTATGAGGGTCTATACCGACGGAATGAACATTAAGGAAAAGCGTGTTGACAAAAGACGTGGCGTGATTATACTTTACGCCCTGCCTGACACTGTAAAGCTTGGACTTTCCGAGGCTCAGACCTATAATGTTATATGGAATACATTCCACAAGATACAGCAAACTGCCCCGACAGCAATGGTCTATTACGGACAGGAAACAGGCGAAAAGGCTGGAAAATCATTTGATGAGATCGGCGTTTTACTGCCTGTTCATCAGTTTGAAAAGAAAATGCTCATGCACCTCAGCGAGATAGACGGCATTGTGCTTGCCTGCCGTGAGGAAATGATGAAAAAAGCAGGCTCAGACAGCTTGATCTTTAAAAACGGAAGTGATACTGAATGTCACAAACTATAGTTAAGAAAAATCACATGGATATCCCATGGCACGATTTCACAGACGCCGAAAAGGACGAGCCAGTATCAAAGGCGAGCCTAAAAGAAAAAGCCTCTGTTATAGGCAGGGTGGGAATGATGTTTCTCTCCTGCGGAACGGGAGCGTGGCGTGTGAGAAGTTCCATGAATACCATGTCGGAATGTATGGGACTGACCTGCACAGCAGATATCGGGCTTATGTCCATAAACTACACCTGTTTTGACGGCGAGGCTTGCTTTTCGCAGTCTCTTTGCCTTACTAACACGGGAGTAAACAATTCAAAGCTAACACGTCTTGAAATTTTCATCAACGATTTTGTCAACCGCTGCGATAGTTTGACTTGCGAACAGGTCCACAATGAACTTGACGATATCGAAAAGATACACGGACTTTACTCGCCGCCTGTTTTGGGCCTTGCGGCGGCACTTGCCTGCGGAGCGTTCACATTCCTGCTTGGCGGTGGACTGACCGAGATGATATGTGCATTTTTCGGTGCAGGCATTGGCAATTATGTGCGGAGCAAATTCACAAAGCACCACCTTACCCTTGTGCTTGGAATAGTTGCCTCAGTATCGGCGGCGTGCCTTTCATATGCAGGGCTGTTTGAACTTGCGAAAATACTTTTCAATATAAAAATGCAGCATGAGGCAGGCTACATATGTGCAATGCTTTTTATTATACCTGGTTTTCCGTTCATCACAAGCGGCATAGACCTTTCAAAGCTCGATATGCGTTCGGGCATCGAGCGGCTGACCTACGCCCTCATCATTATAATTGTAGCCACAATGACGGCGTGGTTAATGGCACTTATCCTGCACCTTACGCCAATGGACTTTTTGCCTCTGCACCTTACCTTATGGCAGTTCATACTGTTCAGACTTGCGGCAAGTTTCTGCGGGGTTTTCGGATTTTCCGTTATGTTCAACAGCCCTGTCAAGCTTGCAGCCTCTGCGGCAGTTATAGGTGCACTTGCAAACACTCTGAGATTGGAACTTGTTGACCTTGTTTCATTTCCTCCGGCAGCTGCTGCGTTTGTGGGGGCATTCACCGCAGGCATACTCGCCTCGCTGCTGAAAAAGTATGTGGGCTATCCGAGAATATCCATAACCGTTCCGTCCATAGTCATAATGGTTCCGGGATTATATCTTTACAAGGCTTTCTATAATTTGGGCGTCATGTCCCTTGAAACATCTGCGTCATGGCTTGCGTCTGCTCTGCTGATAATACTAGCTCTGCCTTTGGGGCTTATCTTCGCTAGGATAATTACGGACAGGTCATTTAGGTGTTGTACTTAAAATCTTAGTCATAGCCTAAAGTTATACCGAACCCACATAAAAAAACTATATTGATATACACTTTCCTATTAAGACTATTCTCCATTACCTATAACTGGGATCATAGGCATTTGTCTGCAAAAGCGAAGTGCTGAGGTGTTTTAAGAACATAACAGGACAGTCGCCGTTTGAATATCTAAAAAATTATCGTCTGCGCAATACGGCATATATGATAAAAAACACATCTGACTCGATAAATGCTATCTGTGGTCTTTGCGGCTTTGACGATCACAGCTATTTTTCAAAAGCCTTTAAAGAAGCCTACGGGTGCAGCCCCAGAGATTTTAGAAAGTAGAATATACGGGACAATATCTCATAGATTTATCCGTCAGTCATGTAGACATTACATTTTCCTGTTTATAGGGCTACGATAAAACTATTATCAAACAAAAGACGTTTCATTTTATCCAAATGGAACGTCTTTTGCATTTATGCTTTTTCTTGTATAAAAAAAGAGTCAATTATTCTCCTCCCAATAATCCTCTGCATCCTCGTAGTCATAGAAATCATCATAGTGATCTTCATAGAGATCCTCTGGGTCGTCATAATCATGAGCATCATACTCAGCAGATTTACTGGTTGAGGTTTTATTGGTATTCTTACGGGTAGCTCTGGTAGCTGAACTACTTGCTGTAGTGGTTTTCGGACGTGATGTTGTAGCAGTTGTGAATGCTGGAGTATAGCTGTTCTTATTATTGTAATACTTAGGGTCATGTATCAAACAGTAGCAGCCGCCTTCTTCAGGAGTATTGTCACAGCCTGAGTGTGCGCATTTGGGGCGCAGGGCATCATAGATCATGGCTATCCCTATGATGATCAACACAGCGACAACGATTCCTTTGAGATTGAACGAACTATGCTGAGAGCTGTTTTCTGTTGTCAGCTTGTAGCCTATATAATCGTCAAGCATTTCCTCGTTTCTGTTGTTTTTTCCAGATTCCATAATCACACCTCCAAACTGTATTTCTAATATTATACCATATTTTTTAAGATTTGTGGTAACAATTTTTGGACAGTTGAATATTCTGTCCCTTTTATTATTTTTTAGTGGCAAAGTCGTGAGATGTTGCCCACTTGGACGTTTTTATAAAGCAACGAACCATTGAGTACGAAACAACGAATTGATAATTGACCTGAGTTTATCTCTATGCTATAATTAGCGTACACCGGTGATAAAATAATTCGGAGGTATTTAAATGCAAGTAAAAATTGGTGAGAAAATAAAAGAACTGCGAAAGGTGACAGGAAGGAAGCAAGAGGACCTAGCCACCGCCTTAGGTGTTACGCCACAAGCCATTTCAAGGTGGGAGGCAAATGGCGGTTATCCGGACATGGAGATGATCCCATCGATAGCTAACTATTTCCATATATCGATCGATGAATTGTTTGGCTATAATAATGACAGGAACAGAATTATTCAGGAATATAATGATAAGGCTCAATGGCTGATAAATAATAACGATGATATGACAGAGTGTATTGCCCTAATGCGTAGAGGGCTTGAAGAGTTTCCAGACAGAGTGGATTTTAAGACCAAGCTTGCTTGTGCTTTACATAAGCAAGGTTGGAAAAATAAAGGCAAAGAGCCAAATATCTTTTGGGAAGAAGCCGCTAAACTGTATGAGAAATTATTGCCTCATGACCAATCGTGTATCATTCCGTTACTATCCGTATATTCCTGCCTAGGTAAATATGAAAAAGCCGAGCAGAAAGCATCTGAACAGCCCGACCTTGAATTGTGCAGACAAGTTCTGTTAGGAAATTTAGGAAGTATCGGCAGTATAAATGATGAGAAAAGGGCTGAACAATATCGTGGAGACGCAGTGTTAGAGCTTCTTCATGCTTTTCAAAAATCACTTGATGAAGCGATAGTGTGTAATAATGAGCTGAATAATAGTCGAGAAGGATTGGAGCTTCTTTTATTGACTCGACAGTTGTTTGATAAAATAGTAGGTACTGAATGCCATGGATTTCACAGTGACTTATGTTTTATAGATATGAGATGCGTCAAAATCGCAAATAATATCGGAGATCATAAAGTTGCAATGGACTGTTTTGATTCAGCGTTTGAGCAATATATTAAATTTGAACAATGGAAAATTAAACAATTCAAAAGATCGGAAGAACGGAATAATAAGAGCATAAATGATGAGAATAACGATGAGCATTTTACTTCATCACTGTTGAAATCTGTAAATCCGACAGGTCATAAAGTAATTGTATGTGAGCCAAGCTTTTTAGTAAAGACTGCGACTTCCTTTCCAGAGAAGGAAAAGAAGTTAATTACAGAAGATCCAAAGTACGCTTGCATATTTGAGCAATGATTTTACATGATCAGTAAACAACAAAAACCTTTCTTTCGTTCGACAAATTTCAGTTTATAAAGGTACAGTTAAATTATTATCAAAATAATGACCACACAACACCACAGGCTCTCGCCACACTGAAAAGCAGCGTGGCAGACCTTGCGGTGGTGACAATGCCTATAAGCACCAAGGGTTCACTCAGATAACATAAGCCAAAAGAGTTCCATGAGCTTATCCCCATTATACAGCTTGAAGCGAACTCTATGCCAATGGGTAAAATTTTTTCAAACATCCCCAATTTTACCCCTAAGTATGCTATAATAGAATAGACAAGAAACCCGACCCAAAACCCAGCGAGGTGCTTTTATGACATATGCAATATCTGATATCCACGGCTGTTATGAGGAGTATATTAAGCTTCTCGAAAAAATCAACTTTTCTGAGGACGATACCCTCTATATCCTAGGTGACATCTGCGACAGGGGCGAAAAGCCTATGGAGATCTATAATGACATCATGGCTCGTGATAATGTTATCCCGCTGTTCGGCAACCACGAACACCTTGCCTATATCAATCTCCGCCACCTTATAAAAGATGACGTGAGCAAGCTTACAAAAGATGAACGGCTAGACCTGATTGATTGGCTCACCAGCGGAGGAAAACCCACTTTCAGCGAATTTATCTCCCTCTCCAAAGCCGACCGCATGGACTTTATGGAGTTTCTTAAAAGCTTCTCAATGTATGAGGATATCACCATAAACGGCAAACGTTTTGTCCTCACCCATGCAGGTCTTGGGGGCTTTAGCCAGGATAAGCCCCTTGATGAATACACCCTCCACCAGCTTATCTGGGAGCGTGCCGACTATTCAAAACGCTATTTCAGCGACCCGAATACTTTCCTTGTGACAGGTCACACCCCTACCGCCAATATCCCAAACCACGGCAGACCCGAAGCCTACAAAGCCAACGGACACATAGCCATAGATTGCGGCTGTGCCTCAGGTGGACGTCTGTGTGCATACTGCTTTGAAACAGACAGTGAGTTTTATGTTGACAAGATAAACCAGCCCCTTGAAAATCACTTCAAAATGTGATATACTTGTCCCGTTAAATATCATAACCGACGAGGATAAAACAGTTTGTGTTACATTTGCAGGAGGTCTATTGTATGTTTGAAAAAATATCATTTCCCGAATATGAATATGGATCTATCCAAAATTACTTAAAGAAATTGGGATATTGTTATACCACAAGAGTATATAAAGAACTTGGAAAATATAAAGTCGGGGAATTATATGCTGCCCCTTGGGGAGATGTGTTGATAATAGATGAAGTTAAAATATATTGGAAAGTATCAGACCGACCATTCTATAACGAAATGAATGATGACGAAAAGGCAGAGATACGCAAATATTCCGAAGATATGGGATTGCCATATGAATTTATTAAATTTTCCGTTTATGAGTAATAAATTTCAGTTTACTCCTTTTACTCACACCCACCGATACAGCTCCCCTGTATCGGTATTTTTCTGCCCCAACGCCCCTATCCGCCCCACCTCTATTGACATTTTCCCCTCAATGTGCTATCATAAAAAAGTAAGTTAGTTGCAACTATCTTAATAACACCACAGGAGGAAGAAAAATGGATATGAATGAAAAACCAAAGCTCTCAGGCGTGCCTGAAACTATGCTGCAAACCGTGTATGCCCGTGCAAAGGAAACCAAAACAAGGGGTGCGATAAAAGATACAAAAGCCGTGGAGATAATAGATAAGATAAACTATGATTTTTCACTTGCCGATAAGGACTCAGCAATGCACAGTGGCGTTGTGGCAAGGACAATAGTCCTCGATAAGCTTGCGAACAAGTATCTTGCAAAAAAACAGGGCGCAGTGGTGGTGAATATCGCCTGCGGACTTGATACACGCTGTTACAGAATGAACGGCTACACCCATTGGTATAACCTTGACTTGCCCGAAACTATCGCCGTGAGAGAAAAGCTTCTCCCTGAATCAGGCGAGATATCCCAGATAGCAATGTCCGCAATGGACGATTGGAGCGGAGAAATAACCGAGCACGATGCCCCTGCTATCGTCATCATCGAAGGTCTGACTATGTACCTCTCCGAAAAGGACGTAAAGGAGATTTTTGACGTCATAAGCAAACGCTTTGACCACGTCACAGTATTGGTCGAGACGATGAGCCCCAATATGGTAAAGCATATGAAAGAAAAGTCGATCGAGGGCAGCAAAGCCAAATTCACATGGGGCGTCAAGGACGGCAAAGAGCTTGCAAAGCTTCTCCCGAACTTCCGCCTTATAGAAGAACACAGCCTCGCCGAGGGTATGGCGGAGTTTATCCCAATATTCAAGCTTCTTAAAAAGATAAAGCCTGTGAGCAATATATCAAACAAGATAGTAGTAATGGAAAAATAACTTTGACTTCCCACCCCCGCCATGCTATAATCCCAAATTTAGAAGTTCCGCCACGCAAAAAGCCCGTCAAACAGCGTATCAGCGTTGTTTGACGGGCATATATTTTATACAAGTAAAAAAACAGGTGAATATGCCTCTAAAATTATGGAGCAATAAGCATTATATCCTTTATATATGTACGCTTTGGGCCTTGAGACTTAATAACAAAAGAAATATGATTTCCCTTACTTATTATGTTTTCAGCATTAATGGTCTGAGAAAAAATGTTTTCATCAATGGTATATGTTTTATTATCATATCCCGTAACCTCTGCGTATTTTGCTCTTTTACCGCGTTTTACATCAGTTATGACTCCTTCTATTCTCGTAATGTCATTATTATATTCCATTACGGAATTTACATCGTCATCTATAAGTTCTGGATATTGCTTTTTGTATTTTGAAATGACCTCATAGGTTTCAGTGATCACATCACCACCGCAATTCAGATATAATTTTTTATCTCCAACAATATAAAATTCTTTTTTTGCACGGGTAGCGGCAACATTCATCATGTTTGGTTCACTCACAGCCCATCTTGCAGCACCTGCACTCTGTTGATCTGCTCCAAGTACCATAAAAACTATCGGCGCTTCTTTACCCTGAAATGTATGAATAGTTCCCACGTTTGTAGGCTTTCCATGGTCGTCAAACCTTGTAAAGCCTATTCCCTTTAATTTTTGGGAAAGCATATACGCAACATTTGTAAAGGGCGATATGACGTATATGATATCTTTTGCTTTTTTGTCAATGATGGCAGGGTTTTCTTCTATCATTTTCTTGATTTTTTTTAAAAGAAATTCCCCTTGCTCCTTCACATACTTGTCATTTGCTTTTCCCTTTACGTCAAACCAACCAGTTTTTCCGTTTCCAGGGTTACCTTGAACCATAAATCCGTTATATGAAATTCTATTTGAAATTGTAAACATAGGATCCAAACATCTTCTGTGGACCCATAGTGGTATACCTATCCATGATCTGTCAGATCTATCCTCTTCTTTGTAAAATCCATATCTGCTTGCACAGTCAGTCAATGTCTGCGTTGATGCGGAATTTGATAAATATTTTTCAGTCACTCCAAAATGTTCTCTAAGCATATTCAGAATGTTTGAATCCATTGTGAGTACAGGCTTTATTTGAGAAGGATCTCCTACGACCATAACATTATGGCTTCTGAAAATTGCTCCTACGCTTGCTTGCGGAACAGCCTGTCCCGCTTCATCTATAAAAAGATGACCAATGGTGTTGACCCCAAGATTTTTGCACATTCGAGAAAAGCTTGCAAAGGTGGAGCTTATAACAGGGATAGTCAGGTTAATCCACCCCCATGCTGCTTCAATAATATTTTTCCTTTCGATGTACTTGTTCTGAGAATCCCATATTTTAGCGGCGGACATGACATTTTTTCTGTTTTCGTATAAAAACTGTTTTCTGACTTTAAGAGATTTTATAAACAGCTTTGATTGTTCCTCTCTGTAATATTCATTAAACCAAGGATTTGACAAATGCAATTTATCATAATCCTGAGCCATATCAAGCGACATGACATCATTGTGATCTAACACAGAACTGAATTGCTGAACACTTTGCTCTAATTGCGATATTTGTTCATGGCAGGATAATTTCCATGCTTCAAGATCTTGTTGTGCGGCATTTAGCTTTGCTGAATACTTTGCTTCTTTTTCTTTTAGATCCTTTATGCGATCTTGAAGAGTATCTTCTTCATTGTTGTAATAAATTTCTTTATCTAAAGCATTTTTAAACCTTTCATTGGCCTCGTTTGTTTTAAGCTGGTATTCACTTTTTTTATTTTTGCTTGAAAATAATCCCGGCTTTTGCTTTTGCAGCATATTAACATATTCTTTTACGCTGGCTTTAGTTTCTCTTGTTTTTTCCAAATGGATTGAATTTTCATTTAGAAGATGCTCCGCCTGCTTGCGCTCTTCAACTATTTTCTTTAAAGCTCTGTTTGCCTCTACAAAATCACTATTAAATTGCTCGGTTTTGTCTTTTAATTTGGTATCGTATGATGATCTTAATTGATCGAGTTTAATACGTTCCTTATGATATTTACTAACCTTTTCTGCAAATTTCTGAGTTTCTTTTCGGATATTACTTACCCTTTCATACTGCTCAATGAATTCTGCATATACATCACTATCCGATACATATTCTTCATTCAAATATTTTGCAACACATTTTACATTGGCGGTTATATGATTCATATTTGCAGATCTTCCGCCCTCAAGAGAAAACAGTCCCCAAAATTTATCTGTATCGTCATTTGGCTTGACGAGAATGGCCTCATGCTTTTTACCCTTCTCATCTTCTTCCCATTTTGAGGATACCTTTGAATTAGCGATACTGCAAAAATAGTCAGCTTCTTTAAGCTCTTCGATAAACTTTTCGTCAATTTGTTCCTTAGTGAGAGGAAGTTCATTTACGATATTCTGCACTGCGCCATTATTGAAACTTGCAACAACAATGTTGTTTTCTGTAATGATCTCTGGAAGAACTCCAATAGATATGTTGTCAGAATCTGCCGTTTCTTTTGACGCCTTAATTGACTTGTCCCTTAGTTTGGCAATATCATAAGCCTGTTTTACAATAAGTTCTGCAAAAATGTCCTTCAGCAAAGTGGTTTTTCCTGTTCCCGGAGGACCATTCACGCTTCTTATTGTTGTGTCATCATATCCTGCTGAGAGATTTACCGCAACCTGTTGCATAAGCGAAAGAGCAAATTTTGTGTTTCCAGGAAATCTTCCCAATGGATAATTTTTAGGCTGAAGTATATCCTCAAAAACATTAGGGGCAAAATTCGGAGAAGTATTATTACTGTCCAGATTTATTCGATTTTTTGTGTTTCCGTAAAGGTATACGTTAAGATTAGCGGTCGATATTTCTTTAGCATTTTCAAGATCATCAATGAAAAAAGAATGAAGATTTGTTGCGTCACTTTCTATATTTTTAAGGAATTGGATCCTACAGCTATCTGTTGATATTTTGAATTTCTTTAGGACTTTGTTAAATGCTTTATTGAACTTATCTGCATCTTCTGAGGACTCATCAAAAAGCTGAGCAAGTTCTTCTTTTAGTTCGTCTTCAAATATTTTGAAATCAGCTTTATTGGGGACCTTTTTAAAATAACGTATGTATGCGCTTTCAGCGAAAAACATCATATCCTGCATATAGTTCAGTTTTTTGTCAAAGTACAGGGCGAAACTGAACTTCTTTCCTGTATTTAATTCTTCGTTAGTAGGCTTAAGATTATATTTTTCACGAAGTATTGCAATAACCTCAATGAAATCGAACACATCAAAATACAGAACTATCCCACTATTTTGATTATTTATATCGTTACAAATTTTGTTGTTCGTGATATTACTTTGAATATAGGAGTAAAAATCATTTTCCTTAGGACTTTCCAACTTGAATATAGCTTTGTCATTATCTTTAATATCGCCCTCGGATAAATGTTCGATCATTATCCAGGCATCAATAATATTTTTCTTGTCCACCATTTTAGCTTCTCCTCAAATGAAATTATAAATTGTATTTATACACGAAAGAAACAACGTCTAAAGATATCGACGAGAGTTATCGAAATATAACATTCCAATTATACCATATAAAGGACGGGTTTTCAACACTTTTTGGTAGAAATCGGCTTAAAAGACCTGCTCAAAACAAAATTTACAGACGATGACAAAAGAAGAATACGGGATTTAAAAGCTGTGAGCAGTTCAGAAAAGTGATCTGGCTTATTGACTATTGGTGCGGTAAGAACGTAAAAGAATTAAAAAAATGCCGCTTTCAAGGCACTAGATAATGCACATTGAAGCGGCAAACCAATTTTACCTTTCAGCGGCTATCAATACAGTTCTGCATGGTAAGCCGTCTGCATGATAAATTCAGCGGCGCTGCGTTTAAGAAATAAACGCCCTCTAAAGCCTCTGAGTCCCCACTTGATAAGGATCCTCTTGGCCGCATCTGCGTTCTGTTTTTTCGCCATAGCCCTAAACTCTCTCAAGAAACCTAACAGGCACACTCTCCGTCAGCCAAACTCCGTTCTCCGAAAGATAAGACTTATAAAAACGCTCGTCTTTTTCTTATCCATTGCCATTCCCCTATCTTCCGTTCATCACCCAAGCAAACCCCTTAGCTGTCCGCAAAGCAGGCTCTTTAAAATGCCCGCCCTTGTTCCATTCAAGGCGCATTCGATACCCTGCCCCGTCAGCAAATCATAACTCTCACGGATACAGTCGCCCACCTTTGACATGACCGCATTTTTCGTCCTTTCTTCCTTGTCACCAAGGCTGAGATAAACAGCGTCGCATTTTATCTTATTCTCTTTCATATACCCCACAAAATCAGGAAACCACACCGACGGAGAAGCCGCCGCAACGCCTGAAAATTTCTCCGTTTGAAACGCCGCCCACAAGGCAAAAAGCCCTGCCAGAGAATATCCGCCAATGTAATAATTCTTGCTCTTGTCCGAGCAAAGCGTTAATATCTCCGTCAGAGTGTCTTCCGCTCCATTGCCGAAGCCCTCATTGCCAAATACCGCAGGGGCTTCCCATGGTGAAAGCTCCCTGTTCCAATCCTCGACCTTCACCGCAATAAGCTGAAAATCCACACTCGTGAGCTTTTTTATCTCTGCCACCTCGTTTCCTATCTCAGGCAGATCATGGTCGCCCACAGGCTGAATAAGAACAATATCAGCATTTTTGTCGCCATAATAATGGTATGTCATTTTGCCGTCACCTCTGTAATGTATCTCACTTCAAGTACCCCTTTACAACGCCAACAAATTCCCCTATATCCGCAAAATAATTAAGATAAGCCTCACTTAGCCTTGCGAAAGGAGAAAACCTGACAAGCACATTGTCCGTCCTATCGTTTCTGCGGTATTTCGTTTATTGACAGTATATCACATTATCCGCAATATTTCAACAGCCCTCAAAGTCAAGCCCTTTTAATCTGTGTAGTACTACAATAATTGTACCACATCGCAAAGTAAAATACTTGAAATGACATACGGCATATGGTATAATAACACTATCTAAAAAACTATCGGAGGAAAATCATATGGGATTATTTGATAAACTTCGTGAACCTGTGGTACTAAAAGAGGACAGCAGTGCGAAAAAACAACTTGAGCAGCTGGACTTTTATTCAAAGCTTGCACCTGAAAGTGTCAAGGAACAAATAGAACAGGACAAAAAACTTGTTTACTATGGCATAAAAGGCGAAGAGGCATTGATGTTTGAGCTGAAAAACAGTCATATGCCTATGTATATTCTTCACGATATTTTCTTTGAAGAAAATGGACTTACAACGCAGATAGACTATATAGTAATCACACGAAAAGTGATACTGATAATTGAGTGCAAAAACCTCTATGGAAATATTACTGTTAATAATCAGGGAGATTTCACTAGAACCATTCAATTTGGAAAACGCTATCATAAAGAAGGTATATATAGCCCTATAACTCAAAATCAGCGTCATTTGGATATGATAAAAGAAAAGCGTCGAAACACTAAAGGCTTACTCACCAAGGCTATTTTTGAACATTATTTTGACGATACATATAAGTCAGTAGTTGTTTTAGCTAATCCAAAAACCATAATTGACATGAAGTATGCACCTAAGGATATAAAATCCAAGATAGTTAAAGTTGACGGACTTAACAGCTATATAAAAAGACTGAATGACGAAAGCCGAAACGAAAATATGTCAGATAAGCAAATGAAAGAATTGGCTGATTTCTTTCTGCAAAACAGCATTCCAAATACTACTGACTATACTGCCAAATATCAGCTTGAAGTCAATGAGGAAAAAACAGTTACTGTAAAGGAAGAGCCAATTCAAAACACATATTTTGACAGCATTGAAAATTCACCTGTATATAAAGCATTAAAAGACTATCGCTACAAACAAAGTGTTAAGGAAAAAATCAAGCCATATTTCATTTTTAATAATGCTCAGCTTGAAGAGATAATAAAAACTAATCCACAAACTTTAGAAGAACTAAAATCAATAAAAGGCTTTGGTGATGCCAAATGTCTAAAATACGGTAAAGACATTCTAATGATATTGGGAGATTATTGATATAACAATAACTAACTTCAGATATATCCACCGATACAGCTCCCCTGTATCGGTATTTTTCTGCCCCAACTCCCCTATCCGCCCCACCTCTATTGACATTTTCCCCTCAATGTGCTATCACAAAAAAAAGACGAGTTAGTCGCAACTATCTTAATAACACCACAGGAGGAAGAAAAATGGATATGAATGAAAAACCAAAGCTTCTTAAAAAGATAAAGCCTGTGAGCAATATCTCAAACAAGATAGTAGTAATGGAAAAATAACTTTGACTTCCCA
This sequence comes from Ruminococcus sp. AM31-15AC, assembly GCF_003462045.1. NCBI lineage: Bacteria > Bacillati > Bacillota > Clostridia > Eubacteriales > Oscillospiraceae > Ruminococcus > Ruminococcus sp. AM31-15AC. The sequence goes on from NZ_QTYG01000028.1 coordinate 26,383, forward strand.
CCCCCGCCATGCTATAATGATAAAAAAAAGAGGTGACCCCACATGACCAATAAAGCATACTACCACCTGCCGGGGCTTTTCGAGTTTTATGACTTTTACGCCGCTTTCCTGCCCATATTCCGTGAGCATAGAGATTATTTCTATGACTGGTGCGAAATAGGCTCTGTCTATGGCGCACCTGCCGACTGTATATGGGGCGGTGGACGAGCAGGCTTCGGCGAACATTCGCCACGAGAAGTCCTCGACCTTATGAAAGAATATAACATCTCCTCACGGCTGACCTTCAGCAATTCCCTGCTAAGAGAAGAGCACCTCTCCGACAAAAAATGCAATGACCTCTGCAGGCTGTTTTCCCAAAGCCCGCCTCCACAAAACGGCGTGATAATATGCTCCGACCTGCTTCTTTCATATCTGAAAGAGAATTATCCCCACCTCTATTTTGTGTCATCTACCACAAAAGTCCTCACCGAGTTTTCTCAGCTTGTAAACGAGCTTGACCGTGACGATTTTTCCTGTGTAGTCCCTGACTTTCGCCTAAACAAAGCCCTGGATAAACTCTCCGATCTCACCACTGAGCAGAAAAACAAAGTTGAGTTTCTTTGCAACGAGTGCTGTTATATAGGCTGTGCAGACCGAAAAAACTGCTATGAAAACGTCAGCCGCAAAAATCTCGGTGAAAACTGCCCCGACCATGTTTGCAAAGCACCCAATGCCTCAGAGGGCTACCGCTTTTCAAAAGCCATGGAAAGCCCTGCCTTTATCGGCATAGAGGATATCAAAAACACCTATCTCCCCATGGGATTTTCAAACTTCAAAATAGAGGGCAGAAGTTTAGGAAGTGCCATTATCCTTGAATTTCTGCTCTACTATATGACAAAACCCGAACATCAGCTAAAGGTCAGAGAGCAAATTTATCTTGACAGTATGCTTGACCTGTTCTGAAATGGGATTGACTTTAGGCTATAAAACGTGATATAATAGTGAAACAGACGAATTGTAAAAAAGAAAATTTATGGAGGAATATAATGAAAAATAATATAGTGATAAGTCTGATAGTTGGAATTGTTTTTGCAATAATTTGGAGCATAGTGTTCGTTAAAGTTCTCGACAGTGTTGCAGGAATTTGTATTGGAATATGCCTTGGCATTACAATGGCAGTATGCAGTAGCTTAAATTTGACTAAAAGCGGACAAAATAAAAAAGATAAATAATTTTTTGCCGATACTGCCCCGTATCGGCTTTTTCATGCCTAGCGTCACATATCTCCCATATCACAAGAAATATGTCACAAAGCTCATGTTACCCATGGCTTACTTGGAAACAAAAATCAAAATAAGTGTAAACAATGCCACTTTTTTGTTGAAACAGCCATTATAATATAGTATAATAACACAGTGCTTTGTCACAAAAAAGTTATAGGAGAATTTACATGAAAAAAATTATCGACATATTTCTGCGTTCTTTGCTCACAGGCGTGGCGATAGCCATAGGCGGAACAGTCTATCTTTCCTGCCCTAACAAATATCTGGGAGCGTTTCTTTTCGGCATTGGACTATTTGTGATACTGTCCTTTGGCTTTGATCTCTTCACAGGAAAAGTCGGCTACGCAGTTGAAAACAAACCCTCTTATCTCGGTGAACTTGGCATAATATGGCTCGGCAATTTTGCAGGGGCCGTCATCTCCGCCCTGCTTATTACCCAAACACGCATATCCACCATAAGCGACAAAGCCACAGAGCTTTGCAATATAAAGCTTGGGGATAATATCACAAGCGTTTTTATCCTATCATTTTTCTGCGGAATACTTATGTTTGTTGCCGCAGACGGCTATAAAACTATCCAAAACCCTGTGGGACAGATACTTGCAATATTTCTCCCCGTTGTGGTCTTTATCCTCAGCGGCTTTGAACACTGCGTCGCTAATATGTATTTCTTTACCATAGCAGACTTATGGAGCGTTAAAGCCTTTGGCTACCTTATTATAATGTCCCTTGGCAACTCCATTGGCGGAATATTTATCCCCCTTCTGCGAAAAGGCTTTGTATCAAGAGCATGACACCTGTTTTTATAGGCTTATATAACATATAAAAAAAGATACCGCAGTTCAAAAAGAAACTGCGGTAAAAAAATGACTTCTGCTCTCAGGAACACAGTAAAGGGGTATTATGAAAACATCGCAAAGTTTCAAAAACCAAAACAAAATCAAACAAAAGAGTAGTAAACACCATAAGATAACAAATAAAACACAATTTAAACAATTTAAAAGGAGTGTGCAGAAGTTATAAGGCGTGCCTTGTGCGGTATTGCCTTGATTCGTTCCTGATGTATGTATTATATCACACTAAAAACCATTTGTGGTAACTTTTTTTGGACAGTTGCGACTTTTTTCAAAAAAAATCTGCACTCCGAAAATCCCAAAGCTTTCAGAGTGCAGATTTATCTTTTTCTGTAGAGGCGAAAAGCGTTTGCCCCTTTCCACGTCTATCTGAATTGTCGCCTGTCTATCAAATAATATCCGCCCTGCGTTTACCTATCTGTGCAAACTCTTTGCGCCGTATGATAAAGTAAGCCACTGTTACCGCAGTGCCTGTTATCACCCAGGAAACAGGGTAAACTATCATGAGCATAAGATAGCTTCTGTGAGCCGCATAAATCGTGTTCACCCACACAAGCCTGAACACACAGGTGCCAAGCACAGTTATGACCGCAGGTGTCATAGAGTGACCCATTCCCCTAAGACAGCCGCCCGATATCTCGTAAACGCCCGTAAGAAGCTCCAGCAGGCAAACTGACCACATTCTTATCATTGCATAGTGTATAACGTTCTCGTCCGTTGAGAAGATCTGTATAAAAAGGTGTCTGCCAATAAGGAATATCATACTCAGCCCAAGACAGCTTGCAAGCCCGATAAAGGTGCAAAGCCTGTATATCTTTTTACAGCGTTCCTTATCCTGAGCCGCAAAATTCTGACTTGTAAATGTGGTCGCAGTCTGAGCGAAAGCGTTTATCACAAAATATGCCATGAACTCAAAATTCTGTTCCGCTGTGCTTCCGGCGATACCGTCTGAACCGAAGCTGTTTATCGCCGCCTGTATCACAACGTTTGACAGCGAGAAAACCATGCTCTGCAAACCTGCCGGCAAGCCTATCTTTATGATACCGAGGAGATATTCCCAGCGTATTCGGAGTTTTCTGACATCAAGTCTTAGCATCTCCTCCTCGTGGGTAAGGAAGTAAAGTATCATACAGGCACTGAAAAAGTTTGATATAACAGTTGCCGTTGCAACGCCTGCCACGCCCATTTTGAACACGATCACGAACACAAGGTTCAGAATAACATTTATAACGCCTGCGGTGATAAGAGCGTAAAGAGGTCGGGTGCTGTCGCCCTTGCTTCTAAGCACTGCCGAACCAAAGTCATATATCTCTATAAAAGGCATTGCAAAGAAGAATATCCTGAGATACAGCGTTGCAAGCTTTAAAACATCGTCAGGCACATTCATCATGCCAAGGAGTATCGGCGCAAGTATCTCGCCTACACCCAGTATGATAAATCCGCTTATGACCGCCAAAAGCACCACCGTATGTACAGCCTCGTTTGCCTTATCTTTTCTCCCCTGACCTATAAGCCTGGCCACCACGACGTTTGCACCGACAGAAAGCCCCAGAAAAAGGCTTACAATAAGGTTCACCAATGAAGAATTGCTTCCAACCGCCGCCATGGCTTTGTCGCTGTCAAATCTGCCCACCACTGCAAGGTCAGCGGAGTTAAAAAGCTGCTGCAAAATACTTGACAATGCAAGGGGCAGTGCAAAAATAACGATCTTGCCCACAAGCGGACCGTTTAACATATCTATTTTCTTATTTTTCATACCGGATCTTCTCTCATCTTTCAACTAACTATTTCTCACATCTAATATTATATCACACCATCAAAGCTATTTCAATACTTGAATTTGCACATAAGCACACACAGAGATGTGTAAAAATCTAAACATTACGACCATTTGTACAATTTTTTGAACTCTTTGCCTGTTGACAAAGGCATGAAATGGTGTTATAATAATATTCCACGGGAGGTGAGCAGTATGGCGATAGACAAAAAAGGCACAAAGCAGATTGCCGACAATCGAAAGGCACGTCACGATTATTTCGTGCTGGAGCAGATAGAGTGCGGTATCGAGCTTGTGGGAACAGAGGTCAAGTCTATAAGGAATGGCGGCGTCAATCTGAAAGACAGTTGGTGTTCTATCGAGGACGGAGAGATGTGGGTCAAAGGTATGCACATATCCCCTTATGAACACGGCAATATTTTCAACCGTGATCCACGCCGAGAGAGAAAGCTGCTGCTCCACAAACGTGAGATACTGAGGCTGTTCGGAAAGGTACAGCAGGAGGGTCTTACGCTTATCCCGATGTCGCTATATTTCAAAGGCAGCAGGGTCAAGCTCGCACTTGGGCTTTGCAAAGGTAAAAAGCTTTATGACAAGCGTGACGACATGGCAAAGAAAGCCGCACAGCGTGACATAGAGCGTGCCATGAAAGAGCGAAACTAACACGGGGGTGTAAAGGTTTCGACGGGGGTTTTGAAGCACGATAAGCGAGTAGAGGAGCGCACACTCTTTAAACGGCGTACGTTTTAAAATTAGACGACAACGATAATTTTGAATTAGCTGCTGCTTAAGTCAGCGCTCGTCTTGCCTTAGAGTACCACGGCTTTGGTAAAGGCGTCGATCAGTGGTGAACGTTACAAAGCGACGGCTGTAGCCTTGTGATGTATCACAGCCTACCAAACACACAGGCGTGTCTGTTTGCCTTTGTGCAAGGGAACGGGAGTTTTCCGCAATAACAGAATACACTCGTAGAAGTTCGTGGGGATAGGCTTTCGGACAGGAGTTCGATTCTCCTCACCTCCACCAGCAGGGGCGTGCCCCTGCACCCAATTCCGCTTTACTTTATGTAAGGCGGTTTTTTTATTGCCGCTCATCAATTTTATCTAAAACCCAACCATTGTTTCTCCGTGGTGGGCATTTCCCGTCAAGGCTTTTCGTAAACACACAAAGTCACCGCTGTGATAATTTGTGTGTCACTTTTACAAATTCAGGGGCGTGCCCCTGCACCCAATTCCGCTTTACTTTATGTAAGGCGGTTTTTTATTGTCGCTCATGGATCATTATTTATAAACCCAACTTTGTTATTTCACCATGGCAGACGCTGATATAATAAAAAAGAGTGCATTACCACCTCATCAGATAATGCACTCTTATATTTTACCCTATTTCTCCTCCAGCCCGCTGAGCGAAAGCCTGCTCTCCATTTTCTGAACAGTCTTGCTCTCCTGCTTTGCGATCTTTGCTTCAAACCAGAAGGTCGAGCCTTTGCCCTCCTCCGATTGAACGCCGTATGCAAAGCCGTGGGCTTTGAGTATCTCCTGACAAATGGAAAGTCCAAGTCCTGTGCCTACCACGTCACGCTTTACCTTTGCGTCACGGTAGTATCTGTCAAATATCTTCGGCAGAAGCTCCTTAGAAATGCCCTTTCCGTTGTCTGTTACTTCAATACGAACCACATCAGCCTTGTTTATCTGCTTGATACGAATTACCTTATTGTCACCTGTGTAGTTTATAGCGTTGTTTATAAAGTTGTAAATGACCTGATCCAGCTTTGCGATATCCGCCGTTATCACTCTGTCCTCGTCCGGAATATACTTGATATCATAACCGTTTTGCTCTATGAGTATCTGATATCGAGTCATGCAGTCATTGAGCTTGTCAACTATAGAGAAGTCCGTGAGTTTAAGCTCCGCATTGCCCGACTCCAGCTTTGAAAGCTCCAGCAGATTATTTACCAGACTTGAAAGCCTGTCAGCCTCGTCGATAATGACTTGGATATGCTCCTGCCTCTTCACAGGATTATCCCCCGACAAGTCCCTTATCATTTCCGCATAAGCCTTTACCATAGTGAGCGGTGTTCTCAGGTCGTGAGATATGTTCGCAATAAGGTCTTTCCTAAGCTCCGATACCTTTTGTATCTCGTCCTTGGCACTGTTAAGCACCGTGGAAAGCTCCTCTATCTCACAATAGCCATGGCCATTGAACTCCACCGTATAATCCCCTTCACCGAATTTCTTCGCCGTGTTCGTAATGTCAACGATAGGCTTTGAAAGTCGCTTTGAGATATACATAGTTACAATAAAAGCAAGCTCAAAAAGTATGATAGTGATATAAATGAGCTGTTCTCTTATAATGCTTACAGTGGAATCTATCGGCTCTATTGAGCTTTCAATGAAAAGATACGCCTGCTTATCCGAATCGTCAGTGTAGATAGACGTGCAGTAAAAAATCTCCTTGCTCTTGAAATTCTCATTCTGAGCAATTTTTGTGATGTAGTTATCGTCCGACTGCTTTAACTGAGATATCATCTTGAAAAGTCCGATGCCATAGCCCTTATTTATGACTTTGTTAAGGTGCGAATATGCTCCCATGTTGTTTTCCATCACAAGAGGATTGCCCATTTCGTCCGTTATAACAATGCAAAGGCTGTTGTCAAAAGCCAGCGAGCGGTTCGTTACCTCCTGCTGGTCAGTGCCATATGCTTGGATTATCTGATTAGCAGCGTCTGTGATATCTCTTATCTTCGCCGACTGATAATATCTTTCCAAGAAAAAATACTGAAAAAGCCAGATAAGAATAAGAATAAAAGCCGTGAAGAAGATAAAATACATCCACACATATGACCGCAGACTTCTTTTCGCCTTTATCTCCGCCGTCTTATTGCTGACTTTTTCCCTGACTTCTGCAAGCTTACTGGATCTTTTCAAACTTATATCCCATTCCTCTCAGAGTAACAATAAGATTGCGGTATTTTCCAAGGCTGTTTCTCAGCATTTTTATGTGAGTGTCCACAGTTCTGTCGTCACCGTAAAAATCAAAGCCCCATACCTCTTCAAGAAGCTTCTCTCTTGAAAGCGCAATGTTCATGTTCTTCACCAGATAGAAAAGCAGGTCATACTCTTTCGGAGTCATAGAAACCTTCTGCCCGTCTATCTTTACCTCACGGGCTGTAAAGTTTATCTCTAATCCCTCGTATCTTATAACGTCCTCAGTGCGCTGAGAAGCTGACGCACGGTTAAGCACCGCCCTTATCCTTGCCATAAGTTCCTTTGGCGAGAACGGCTTTACTACATAATCGTCAACGCCTATCTCAAAGCCGAAAAGCTTGTCATACTCCTCGCCCCTTGCGGAAAGCATTATAACAGGTATCTGCTTTATTTTTCTTATCTCCTTGCAAGCTGAATAGCCGTCAAGCTTCGGCATCATAACGTCCATTATGATGATATCGAAATCCTGATTTTTCACCATTTCCACAGCCTGCATACCGTCCTCAGCCTGAGCTACTTCATATCCCTCAAACTCGGCATACTCTTTGATTATCTCTCTTATTTTAATTTCGTCATCGACTACAAGAATTTTTGCCATAGTTATTCCCTCCTATTCAGGCAGCACCGCACAAGGACCGCCTATTGGCTTTGCACGCAATCCTTTTGTGTTGCTGCCTTAATTCATATTCTTTGCTTATATAATAACCTATTATTGTGTAAAATTTGTGACGGTTTATAGAATATTCTAAGCCATACCGCACCAATTCACAAGAAAACTACTGCCCGCCAACCAAAATGGTATGACGGGCAGTAGCTTATATAGGAATTTGTTATGGAAATGTCAGGAAATTAGCAATGTCCCATCATAATGAGAGCCATAAGACAAAGACCTGTTACGATGCAGCTCATTGTGCCCATGATGTTGTCAATTTTTTCTGCTGTAAGCTTTTTCATAGTGATTACCTCCTTGGGATCTAAAATAAACTATTCTGTTCTCAGTGCGATAACAGGGTCTTTCTTTGCCGCCACTCTTGACGGGAACAGACCTGCGATAAGCGTCAGGCAAACGCTTATTGCAATGAGTATAACTGCCGCACTGACAGGTATTGAAGCTCTTATCGGCACGTCTGTAAGATGTGCGATTATCATGTTTATCGGTATTGTGAGCAGATAGGAGATAATTATTCCCAATGCACCTGCCACAAATCCCACGATAACTGTTTCGGCATTGAACACTCTTGATATATCCCTCTTTGAAGCACCTATACTTCTCAGAATACCTATCTCCTTTGTTCTTTCCAAAACTGAGATGTAGGTTATAATGCCTATCATGATAGATGATACCACAAGTGAAATTGCAACAAATGCGATAAGAACATAGCTGATAGCGTTTATTATAGACGTGATAGAACTCATCATAAGACCCACATAGTCAGTGTATTCTATCTTGTCCTCTTCGCCGACACTGTCGTTGTAATCGTCGATAATATCTATTATCTTTTCCTTTGAAGCAAAGTCCACAGGATAGATATTTATGCTGTCAGGGTCTTCAACAACTGAATAGCCAAGAGTTTTCATGTTGTTGTCATAGTTTGAAGTGGAATATTTTCCGCTGTTTGCAAGCTGATCCGCATTTGTGTCGGACTGTTCTTTGAGCATTTGCTTCATAAGCTCCATTTGCTCGTCAGAAAGTGAAGCTATATACTTCTTCTGAGTTTCGGTAAGCGATGACATATCACCGCCCTGAATTGCTGACATATCCATTGAACCCATGGCATTCATGCCCATATCTGCAAGCTCGCCTGTATCGGAAGCACCGCTCTGCTCCATAAGAGCCTTATACTGCTCTTCGGTCATTCCCTCAGGTATCTCCATAGAGCTGTCGCCTGCAACCAAACCAGCCTTCTTATCTGTGTCGGAGCTGTCTGCTGTTTTGTCAGCCTTGCTTTCTGTATCGGCTGTGCTGTCGGAAACGGTTTCTGAACTGCTGTCTGTATCTGTCGCAGTCTCGTCCGTTTTGAACTTAAGTCCTGTGAAAACATCTATGTCAGGATTTGCTATCTGCTCTTTTACTATCTCGCTTTTATCTACTTCGTCGATAAGATATGTCATAAGGTCATGACGATAGCCTATCGCACCGCTTATGGAAGCAGAGGAAGCGTCCTCGTCAGGTCGCAGGATACCGACTACACTTATTTCTGTGCCGTTTGCAACAGCCTTTTTCATGTAGCTCTCATCGCCTGTCATATCTTCCCACACACCGTCTTTTTTCTTATAGAAATCAGGTGTAGGAACGACCTTGAATTTCAGGTCAAGAAGCTCATCATAGGTGTAAACGTGCTGTTCGCTGTCAACGGATATATCCTCTCCTGCCATGGCACGTCTTACTATGCCGTTAAGCGAGCTTGGGTCGAGAAGTCCGAGAGAATAAAGCACATAGTCGTTTATCTCGTTATTCTTGTCAACTACAAGCACAACTTCATTGTACTTTTCAGGCAAACGTCCTGCGATAACGTCATACTGCTTGTCGATAAGCTCCTCATTATCTATCATTTCGCTCCATACGTCAGTACCCATGCCCATCATGCCACCCATTGAGCCACTCATGGACATTGCTTCCATCTGAGTTGAGGACATATATCCCATATCTTCAAGAAGCGTTGACGGATTGACTTGCATTACACCGCTGTCGCTCTCCGTAAAAACGTTAAGTGTAGTGGCGTATGTGTACTGAACGTCGCTTGTAAGGTCTTTCAGGTCGCTGTTATCGTCAAGATATTTCTTGAACTTCTCCAGATTGTTGACCTTTGTTTCTTCCATGAGAGTGTTTATCATCTCGCCCATGGCATTCTGAGAATAGACCTTATCTTTATCGTGGTTTGCTGAATCCTCATGGTTTTTCGCCATGGTGTTCATTATCTCGCCTATACTTGCGGTGGTCTTTGTTATCTGAAGCGGATAGCTTGAAAGAGTATCAGACTGCACCTGATCTATATAAAGCTGAACGCCGTTTGAGATAGAAAGAATAAGTGCGATACCGATTATACCAATAGAGCCTGCAAAAGAGGTAAGAAGCGTTCTTGCCTTTTTTGTCATAAGATTGTTTCGGCTCAAAGACAGTGCAGTAAGGAAGCTCATGGAAGTTTTAAGCTTTTTGCGCTCTTTCTTCGCCGCCTTTTTGTCAGCCTTAGTAGGCTCTTTTTCAGGCTTTTTGATAGGCTCAACAACATTCTTGTCAAGAGGGTCGGAATCGTCTATGACCTTTCCGTCAAGAAGTTTGATTATTCTTGAAGAATATTTCATTGCAAGCTCAGGATTGTGAGTTACCATTATAATAAGCTTGTCCTTGGAAATGCTCTTCAAAAGCTCCATTATCTGCACGCTTGTTTCAGTATCAAGCGCACCTGTAGGCTCGTCTGCAAGCAGAATGTCAGGCTCATTCACAAGCGCTCTTGCAATGGCAACTCTCTGCATCTGACCGCCTGACATCTGATTAGGCTTTTTGTGGAGTTGGTCACCAAGACCCACCTGCTCGAGAGCCTTGACGGCTCTTTCACGTCTTTCTGACTTTGAAACACCTGATAGGGTCAAAGCAAGCTCAACGTTTGAAAGCACTGTTTGGTGCGGTATAAGGTTATAGCTCTGGAACACGAAGCCTATGGAATGGTTTCTGTAGGAATCCCAGTCGCAATCCTTGAAATCCTTGGTAGATTTGCCGTTAATGTTAAGGTCACCGCTGGTATATCTGTCAAGACCGCCGATAATGTTCAAAAGAGTGGTTTTACCGCAGCCTGACGGGCCGAGGATAGAAACGAACTCATTCTCACGAAAATCAATGCTAACGCCTTTAAGGGCAGAAACGGTGGAATCACCAACGACATAATCTTTTTTTATGTCCTTTAAACTAAGCATATATTTTCTCCTATTTTTGTTATTGTAAAGATATTATAATAGGGTTTTATAAACTCAGTTTAAACATAACACAGTTTTGGGTGTAAAAATTGTCGGAGGGGGGATTTAGGTGAGGAGTGAGGAATGAGAAATGAGGAATGAGCATAGCAGACCAAAGTAAATTGCAAGCATAAAGTAAAATAAAGCACCGAGCGAAGCGAGAGATAAAGCGCACGCTCAAGCCCGGCGCTAGAGGGCTTGTGGGGTCTAGGGGCAAAGCCCCTAGCGGAGTTTGAGGCAGAGCCTCATTCGGCGCAAGCCGACAAGGTGCAGATTGTAGTATCAAAAGCATATAGAAGTCAAATATCAGATAAAATTGATATCGGAGTATAAAATCTGCACCGCTTTTCTATCCCATAGCAAAACGTAGATACGCAAAGAGCGAAGCGATTTTGCGGAGGAATAATCTATCAATAAAAATTGTAGGGGCTTGGCGAAATTTCTGTTCGCAAGCTCACAGAAATGCGACAGCCCGCTATTTCTTGCCCATTGAATTATCGGGGAATATCACAATAATGTACCTCGAAAATAATTTGGCATCAAAGATACAACAATCACAGCATTACACCTCCGAGCGGGCTGTCGAGGGCGCCAGCCCCTACAAGCGTGATAGGATAGTTTTTTGTTCTGTCCTACAATGGTTGTAATCGTGGACTTGTTTCTTCGACGGGCGAACGCTGTTCGC